>JBDRTC010001276.1:0-8617 GCA_043824335.1 Planctomycetota bacterium
CAGAGGACAACCTCGCCGATTTTCATGGCCCCTTCAGCGTCCGGCTTTGCGTGGTACTCTTCGAGGAGCTTGGGCAGGGCGTCGAGCACGGCTTCGTACTGCTTCTGAAGCTTGGGATTCCCAATCGCCCGGGCAGTGGTCAGGTAGTGCCTCAGCGCTTCGCGGACCTCCACGAACCAGACCAGTTCCAGGCCTTCGTGGCCTCCGGCGTACTTGGCGTAGAGTGCATCGAGGGCCCGAAGGTCGGGGCCGTCGTCGAGGACCAGTTGTTCTTCGAGGTCCTTCCAATTAAGGAATTTCCTCCAGGCGTCTCCCCCCGGGCCAGCGGCCTTCAACCTCGCGTCGAGCCGGGCCGCTGCCTCGGCAAGCTCGGTCTTCCCCTCCACCAGGTGGGCGTCGGTCCGGGGGCTGAAAGCGGCCTTTGCCGACAGGCACGCGGCGGAAAGCTCCTCGATCGAGGGGGGGGCATCTTCCGCCGAACCTTCCGGGGCCACCTGGGGGGTCTTGGCGTCCTCGGAGCCGTAAGCCCCGACTAACAAAAGATTTAGGACACAGAGACACACCACCAGTGTCCATTTTTCACGCGCGAACATACGGCTGTCCTCCTGGGACGAGGGCTATCGGCTTCTGCGCGAGCTGACCTGCGCGACCAGCCCCGCGGCAAGGTAATTCTTACGCCAGGGTCAAGCTCGACTTTTCTTTCCCCTTTTCTCCTAATCGGCAGAAGCATGGCAGACTATTGATTTTCGCTAGACTACCAGTTAGACATAGAATTGCCAACCAGAATACCCCCCGCCGGCCCAAGCCGTCATTCGGGCGATTGGTTTGAGCGGCGCACGGTCGGGTCAAGTCGAGAAACCGTTCCCCCCAGGCTCGATGCCTCGGGGAAGTCCCTCCACGGACGGCGTGCGGCCTCGTTGATGCCGTGACGAACACCTTGAGCCACTTCCCGCGAGGAGAGTACGTCGATGTCGCGCCTCTTGTCTATTGTACCCGGAGTTTTCTTGGCCTGGCTTGTCTTGGGTCGCTTGGCATCGGCTGAGGAGCCGCCCAAAGAGCCTGAGCAGGCTCCCGAACTGGATTGGTCTGCCGGATACGCCGAAGCGGTCGAGGTCGCCCAGCGGGAGGCCAAGATGGTGCTCATCTGGTTTCAGAAGCCCGGGGGCTGTCAGCTTTGCGACCAATTCAGGCGCGAAACGCTTACTGATCCCGAGGTTGCGGAGAAGCTCAAGGACTTCGTGAAGGTGAAGCTCCCCCTCGACGCTGCGATTCAGAACGAGAGCGGCGAGATCGTTCTTCTGGAGCACGCGACGTTTGCCGAGATGCTGGGCCGCCCCGGCTTGGCGATCCTCGATTTCACCCACAAGGACGCCCCCTACTACGGCTTTGTCGTGAGCACGTTTCCCGTGATGAACGAGCGTCCCTACACGCCTCGCGAGATGTCGGTCATCCTCGACCTGCCGCCCGGCACGCTCACGCAGCGGACGTTGATCTACGCGGTCCGCACGCACCCCGAAGGGCCGGCCAGCACGCAGGGCAAGCTCGACCCAAATCTAATCAAGGAGGCCTCGCTTCAAGCGGCATACCAAGCCCGAATCCATCACCAGGGCCACCAGAATTGGGACCAGCGCTTTCACCGGATCAACGCCACGCTTCCCCCGGAGGTTTCGGCCTCCGAGGTTTGCGCCGAAAGCTGGCCCGGAGAGCACCTGCTGGAAGCGGCGATCGAGTGTGTCCGCTGCTGGCGCTTTTCCTCGGGTCATTGGGGGGCCGTTCGCGCCCGGCACCCCGTGTACGGATACGACATGAAACGGGGCTCCAACGGCATCTGGTACGCAACGGGCATTTTCGGGCGGAGCTGACCCGGGGAGTCCGTTTTCCGCGTTTCCTCGTTCGCCCTGGCCGGGTTGGAGCGATTTTGCGGGTGGCCGGTACGGCCATGTCGTCATTTGGCAACATTCGAGGTGTAAAAAAGCCCCCATGTTGCCAAAATCATGCTACTTTTCTAGTGGTTTGATAGTGCGCAGACGATATGGCCGGAGGACGGCCGTGAGCTGTTTGAGGACCGGAGGCCGAAACGCGACGTTGGCGCTGATCGTATGCGCGGTCTTCGCGTGCGGATGCACACAACTCCGGTTGCCCAGGATCGACCCTACCGGCGACCGGATCTTCGCCGAGCCCGCGGTGGGCCGCAACCCCTTGTCCACCCCCAGACCGGTGTACCGGGAGTTTCCGGGACCGTCCGGATCGGGGGACCCGGCGATCGTGGTGATCTGTCCCCGCGAGACGGTCGCCCCGGTCGGAAGCGAGGTTGTCGTGTTGGCCGGGGTCGTCGGTCCGGACGACTATCTGAGGACCAACGAGCGGGTCGAGTGGATGCTCGATCCCGGGGGGCCCGGCCAGTTCGTCGACCTGGGCAAGTGCATCCCGACGGATTTCTTGGTGGGGGATTTCACCCGACCGAAAAAGATCGACAACACGTTCGCCGTCGGTAGCACTTCGCGACGTTATCTCCATCTCACCCGGGCAACGGCAACGCCGGCCGACGACGTGTACGTCCAGCGCGGCCAGGCCTGGATCACGGTCACCTCGCGCTCGGAGGGCACGAGCCGCGTCACGGCCTATGCCCCAAACGTCGATGACTGGGAACGTCGAAAGCAGACGGCCACGATCCACTGGATCGACGCCCAATGGTGCTTTCCATCCCCGGCGATCAATCCGGCCGGAACCCGGCACGTCTTCACCACCACGGTGACGCGACAGACCGACGGGGCCCCGTGCGTCGATTGGCGGGTGCGATACGAGATCCTCGACGGCCCGGCCGCCGGCTTTGCGCCTGACGGAGCGCAGGCGATCGAGGTCCCCACCGACGAGCAGGGGAGAGCCAGCGCGGAGATCTTCGAGCAGCAACCCGTCGCTGGGACGAATCGGGTCGCGATCCGGGTGATTCGGCCGGCAGGGCCAAGCAGCGGGAAACGCCTGGAGGTGGGAAGCGGCTGTGTGCTGAAAACCTGGTCGGCCGCCGACCTTGCCGTGCGCAAAACGGGCCCTGCCGTGGCCACCGCCGGGGCCACGCTCGCCTATCGGATCGACGTCTCCAATCCCGGCGACCTGCCGGCCGAGGGCGTCACGCTCACCGATGAGGTGCCCGACGGGCTCGCGTATCTCCGCAGCAATCCGGCCGGAGAGATGGCCGGCCGGGTGGTCCGCTGGCAGTTGGGCACGTTGGCCGCCAAGGAGACCCGCTCGGTCGAGATCGAGTTTCGGGCCGAGCGGCAAGGAAGCGTGACCAATTGCACGCAGGCCACCGCGGCAGGAGGACTTCAGGCGAGGGATTGCGCGGCAACCGCCGTGTCGACCGCCGCAGTCGATCTACAAGTCACCGCTCCCCGGCAGACGGTGTCGGTCGGCGAAGAGGTGGCCTTCAGCATCGTCGTCACCAATCGCGGCCAGGTAACGGCCACGGGGCTCTTGATCAAAGACCGTTTCGACGCCGGCCTTGAGCACGCCGAGGCGGCGAGCCCGATCGAGCGTGATCTGGGCGTCGACCTGGCGCCGGGCCAGTCGCAGCGGATTGGGGTCGTGCTACGCGTCGCCAAGGCCGGCCGGCTCTGTAACACCGTCGACGTGATCGGCCAGGGTCGGGTTCTGGCGACGGCCTCGGCGTGCGTGACCGCCCTGGAAGCGGCCGGGCGTCGGACTGAGCCTGAGCCGAGCCCACGGCCCATCGGCCCGGTGGGCATGTCGGTCGACATGACCGGACCGCGCGTCGCCACGGTCGGCGAGAGCGTGCTTTTCACCATCGAGGTCGCCAGCACCGGCCAGCGGCCGCTCTCTGGCGTGAGCGTGGTGAGCCGCTTCGACGCGAGCTTCCATCCGTTCGAGGCAAGCCTCGGACACGACCGCCAGGGCGACGCCATCACTTGGAACCTCGACACCCTGCCGCCCGGGCAAACCAAGCAGTTCAAAGTCAAATGCGAGTGCTTGACGGCGGCCGCCCTGGCTTCCGGACGTGTCGAGGTCACCACGCGGGAAGGCGCATCGGGCGACGATCGCGTGTCGGTCGAGATCCGGCCGTCCCCGGCTGCCGGTCCCGGCCCGGCCGTAGGGCCGGTCCCGGCACTCAGTCCGGCCGATCTGAGGATGACCGTCACGGCGCTTCGCGAACCGGTCGCAAACGGTAAGGAGTTCACCTACGTTATTCAAGTGATCAACCACGGCCAGTCGCCGGATCACCAGGTGGCCGTGGTGGTCAGCGTGCCGCCGGAATTACAACCGATCAAGTTCGGCACACACGGCCCGCCCTCCACCGACTTCGTCGTCATCGGACAATTCATCCGCTTCATGCCCGCCGACACGATCGAACCCGATCCCGGGAAGCCGCTGGAGTATCGCATTCGCGTGCGTGCCGTCCAGGTAGGGAACGTGCGGCTTCGAGCGGAGCTTACCAGCCAAGGCCTACGGCAGCCGCAGGTCGTGGAGGAGACAACGTCGATTTTCGCCGAGTAGCACGCAAGATGTCCCTTTTTGTCGTTCTTGAGCACGAAAGTCACCGCGGCCTGCACTGGGATTTCATGTTCCAGACGGGTTCCGCGCTGGCGACTTGGGCGCTTGGCGAAGTGCCCGGTTCGGCCGAACCGGTGATCTGTGAGGCCTTGCCCGATCATCGCCTCGAATACCTCGACTACGAAGGCCCGATCTCCGGCGGCCGCGGCTCGGTCAGCCGGTGGGACCGGGGAACTTGCGTTGTCGAGAGTCGCACCGATACGGAAGTCGTGCTGGCGCTTCAGGGCGACAAGCTGACCGGGCGGGTCACGCTCGCGCGGGTTCCGGGCGAGACGAACCGATGGCGGTTTTCGTACTTATCGGGAGGTCCTGAGCCGTAGGCGGCGGGCGATCAGGGCCGCTCGGTCGATCCAGAAAGGTAGATTTTCCCTTCGCCCAACTGGAGCGATTCGATCCGGATCGTCTTGTCGTCGGCGTCGCGCGGAGGGGGAATGGAGACCTCGACCACCGGATCGCCCTCGGCTTGCCGCCACCGGATATCGAGGTCCATCTGGCCGGCCTCCTGGGAAATCGCGTCGAGAATGCCTTCCAGCGGGAGAGGCAACATCCCCACCCGCGCTTTGCGGATACGCAACGCAATCACGTTCGGCTCGGCCAGGTAGGCGTCGACCACGAGCGACACGACGCTCGACCAACCGCCTTCATCCAGCCGGCAGGCGATCCAGATCTGCTCGGGCTCGACGGCCACACGGGGCTCCTTCACCGACGAGGGGAGCAGACCGGGATGATTTCTGGCCATGTCGACCGCCAGCCATCCGTTGATCTGCTCGGCGGTGAACACGGCCTCCCACGGGCCCTCCTTCTCGACGTCGCCGGTCAGGGCCGCGGCCTGCTGGAGCATCTCGTCGCTCGCTTCCTCCGCGGCGGCGGGGTCCGTCTGGAGGGCTTCCTGGTAGAACTGGGGCACATGCTGCGAGGCCCTGTACAACACAAGAAGCCCCACGGCCAGCCCGACTAGCCCCCCCAGCACCACCAGAAGCCCGACGATGAGAAGCCGTTTCCGCACGCTAGCTGGTCCCTTGACCGATCAGACTCCACGGCGCTGATGTGCGCCGGGCAAGAAATGGAGGCGAATTCCCCCCGCTCGGCTGGAATCGTAGAGCCCGGCGACGGGCGAGTCAATGGCGAAAACGAGGCTCGAAAAGGGATGGACGGCCTAGGAGCATTTATGATAGGAATGGTCAGCTGCACTTTCGCAGGAGGAGAACGCTTCATGGCCGAAGGAACCAACGCACGGCGCGTGATCCAGGTCAACAAGAACATCATCGGTCCCACGGAGCCGAGGCGGAAAACGGTTCGGGCGCGAAAGGCGGGCGACTATCCGAACGTCGCCGCCCCGCATCGCGACCTGGCCAAAAAGCTCTCCAGCCCGCTCTTGATGGGGCCGCCGATCTCGGACGAGCTGATCGCCTTCGTCGAGCACACGTTCACCGAGGAGGAAGCCGGCGCGGCGCGACACCTGGGCATCGTGAAAGGCCGCACGGCGGAGGACGTCGCCCGGGCCGAACACCGACCCGTGGAGCAGATCGCGCCGATCCTCGACCGCCTGGCGCTCGAGAAGCGGGCGATCGCTTCCGAGGGCCCCCCCGAAAAGCGACGCTACCGAATCATGCCGATCATGCCGGGCATGTTCGAGATGGTGCTCATCGGCGAAGCGCCCGAGACGCTCTCCGAGTGGCACCGCCGCTTTGCCGAGCTGTTCGAGGCGCTCTTCGAGACGGGCTACATGGTCGACTACCAAGATCGGGCGAGCCCGATGATTCGATTTCTTCCGGCCACGCAGGCGCTCGCCGCCCATCCCATGGCACTCCCGTCCGATCGGCTCGAAGTCGTGCTGGATCGTTTTGACACCTTCGGCCTGGGATACTGCCAGTGCCGCATGTCGGCCCCGCCGACCGCCAGCGGCTGCGGACGGCCCTTGGAGGTGTGCACCGTCGTGGGCCAGTGGGCCGAACAGGGGATCGAGGCCGGATGGCTCCGCCGGATCTCCAAGCAGAACGTGCTCGAGGTCAAGCGCGAGGCCGAGTCGCACGGGCTGGTCACGTGGATCCTGAACGTCGAGTCGGCCAAGGGGCAGGCGTCGTGCTCCTGCTGCGGCTGCTGCTGCAAAGCGATGCGGGCGGTGACCGAGTTCAACACGCCGGGCATGGCGGCCCCGCCGCACTTCATGCCCCGCTTCGACCGCGACGCCTGCACCTCCTGCGGGCGCTGCGCCAAGGATTGCCCGATGGGCGCGATCACGGTCGACACGCACGAGAAGACGCTTACCCATCAGCAGCCCGCCCGCTGCATTGGCTGCGGCCTCTGCGAGTTGGCCTGCGAGCGCGACAAGGCGATCCGCATGGAGACCGTGCCCGAGTATCGCCTCCCCTACAAGAGCTGGTTCTCCATGCTCCTGCGGAACGCGCCCGGCATGCTAAAGACTTCCTGGAAAGTGTGGCGAAGCCGCTGAGCCCTGCAACGAGGATTGGGGGATGGCGTCCCAAGGGACCAAGACGTGGATTCTTCGCAGCGTCTTCGCTGGCGGAGCGTTGGCGATTTGTTTGGTTGCCTGGCTTGCCACGCCGGCTCAATCGACCGGCGCCCCGGCATGGTACAGCATTGTCCCGCCCCTGGTTGCCGTAACCCTCGCACTGATCACCAATCGGCTGTTTTTCAGCCTCATCGCGGCCGTGCTGGCCGGGGGACTGCTCAGCGCGCTGGGCGACTCTTCGGGCGCATTCACCTGGTTGCTCGCAGGCGTTGGGCAGGGGGTGAGATTCGTCGTCCAGACGATCTACGACGTCGACCGCTTCCAGCTCGAGCTCGACAGGTTCAACCAGAGCAACCTCGAAATCCTCCTGTTCGTCGTGCTCTTGATGCCGATGATTTCCGTGATGCTCGTCGGCGGAGGGCTGCAAGGGGTGGCCAACTGGCTTTTGCGATTCGCCCGATCGGCGCGGTCCACGAAGCTCGTAACCATGGCCGCGGGCCTGGTGATCTTCATCGACGACTACGCCAACACGATGATCGTCGGGCCCACGCTGCGGCCGGTGACCGACCGGCAGCGGATCAGCCGGGAGAAGCTGGCCTTCTTGGTCGACGCCACGGCCGCGCCCGTCGCCGGCATTGCGTTGGTGAGCACCTGGATCGGCTACGAGGTGGGGCTGCTCTCCGACGTCGCCCGATCCCTTGGGGTCGACAAGGGCGGCTACGAACTCTTCCTCGACGCCTTGGGATTCCGGTTTTACTGCTTCGGGATGCTCGCCTTCGTCTTTTTCAACTCGTACTTGGGCGAGGACTTCGGCCCCATGGCCGCCGCGGAGCGAAGGGCCAAGAAAACGGACCTTACGGAAAAGCTCCTCGATGACCACGCCACGGTGATGAGCTGCGAGTCGATGGCCTCCGGCCAGCCACATCCAAACGCCAGGGTGAACGCACTGGTTGCGGTCGTTCCCTTAGCGGCGCTGTTGGCCGTTTTTCTCGGCCGACTCTGGTTCGACGCGGGCGGGGCGTTTCTCTTGGCCTCCGATCCCTGGGCCCTCTTCCGCCTTTCGCTCTGGCGCGACGCGTCGAGCACTGTCGACAGCATCCCCCTGCTTGCGTTCTCTTCGGCCGTGGCGCTTCTGGTGGCCATGGCGTTGGCCCAGACGGTGGCGCGGATTCCCCTCTCGGCCATGGCCAGGGCGGTTGCCGTGGGCCTGAAGAGCAGCCTCCTGCCGGTGACCGTGCTCGTGCTGGCCTGGTCGCTCAAGGGCGCCTGCGACGACCTGGAGACGGGCAAGTTCCTGGCCAACACGCTTGGCGGCACGCTCCCACCGGTCGTGTTCCCCAGCCTGGTGTTCGTGGTGGCCGCGCTTACCTCGTTTGCCACCGGCACCAGTTTTGGGACCATGGCCATCCTCATCCCCACGGCGATCCCAGTGGCTTTCCAACTCGACGGAAACGCCTATGGACTGACGACGATGATCAGCATCGGGGCCGTTCTGGACGGGGCCATTTTTGGCGACCACTGCTCGCCGATCTCCGACACCACGATCATGAGTTCGACCGCCTCAAGCTGCGACCACCT
>JBDRTC010001277.1:0-2676 GCA_043824335.1 Planctomycetota bacterium
CCGGGTCCTGGCGAGCCGCTTCGAGCGGATCCGCCGCCGCGACCCGCTGCCGGTCGCCGAGGAAGTCTTTGCCGAGGTTCTCACCGAGGCCGGGGTGTGCCCGGAAGACCTCGCCTACGTGGCCACGACCGGAGAAGGGGAGGTCATCTCGTTCCGAACCGGGCACTTTTACAGCATGACGGCCCACGCCCGCGGCGGCCTGTTTCTCGACCCCGAGGCCCGGGCCGTCATCGACATTGGCGCACTGCACACCCGGGCCCTCTTGATGGACGAGAGGGCCAAGGTGCTCGGCCACCGGATGACCAGCCAGTGTGCCTCCGGCTCGGGCCAGTTTCTGGAGAACATTGGCCGCTACCTCGGGGTCACGCTGCCCGAGATCGGGCCGCTTTCGCTGGAGTCCGACCAGCCCGAGCCCTGCTCCTCGATCTGCGCCGTATTGGCCGAGACCGACGTGATCAACATGGTTTCCCGAGGGATCTCGATTCCCAACATCCTCAAGGGGATTCACCAGTCGATGACCGGACGTTGCCTGCCGCTTCTGAGCTCGATCGGGGCCCGAGAGGTTGTGTTGGTGACCGGAGGGCTCGCCAGCGACGTCGGACTGATCGCGGCGATGCGGGAAACCGCTTCCGAGCAGGAGGCGCCCTTCGAGATCCGCACCCACGAGCACTCAGTCCTGGCCGGCGCCCTCGGAGCGGCCCTCTGGGGGGCCTTCCGCGCCAGGAAGCTCGCCGGCAAGGGGCTTTTGCTCGACGGCGGAGGCCCGCAGTGAGACGAGTGTTGGGAACAGGTGGATGGCTGGTCGGCGAAGTGCGGGAGGCAACAGTCTCAGTGGCCGTCGAAGGGGAAAGGTGCTATGATTAGGGCGCGTGGCGATCTATTGTGAATTTTCCATCCTGGAGTCATTGCTGATGGCCGTCATTTCCGCGCCGGTCGATTGGGTCGAATCGGTAAGCGAACTCAGGCTGCCGCCGAAGACCGATCGCCGCCTGCAAGAACTGATGAACCGAAACACCGAAGGGCAACTGACCGAAGGGGAGCGTGCGGAACTGGAATCATTGGTGGAACTCACCCAAGCTCTATCGCTGATCCGGGCCGAGGCCCTTTCTCTTTTGGGACGTAAGCCAGAGTGACGTCGTGGGACGAAATCCGGCGGCAGGTCCGGCAGCGCGCCGCGGGACGGTGCGAGTACTGCCGCATGCACCAGGCGCTCCAGGGCGCTACATTCCATGTCGAGCATGTCGTTCCGCGATCGCAGGGCGGTGCATCGAACCTGGAGAATCTCGCGTGGGCATGCCCGGGCTGCAATTTGTGTAAATCGAACCGCGTCGAAGTCCCCGACCCGGAAACCGGTCAACTTGTTCCGCTGTTCAACCCTCGACGCGACCGCTGGCGCGACCATTTTCAGTGGAAAGACTACCGGCTCGTGCCACGGAGTCCGATCGGCAGAGCGACGACCGTAGCGTTGGACTTGAATCACCCTCGGCGAATTCGGATTCGCCAAGCTGAAGCACGATTCGATCTCTTTCCACCCGGCGATCCGTAAATTGCGTAACCACCCCCTTCGCAAAGCCTCAAGGTGTTCCACCCGAAACGCACAAGCATACCCGAAACTTGATGGAGGGCGCCCGATGTCGGCAGATTGGCGCGAGATCCAGGATCCAAGAGAAAAGTACCAGTATTACCTCTGCTCTCGGGAATGGGCTATGCGGAAAGAGGCCGTTCACAAACGAGCAGAAGGAGTGTGCGAACGCTGCGGGCAGTATCCCATTGACGCCGTGCATCATCTGACCTACGCGCGCGTTTACGCCGAGGAGCTTGAAGACTTGGCCGGCTGGTGCAAGCACTGCCACGCTTATGAGCACGGGAAGGCCCTCTGGGATCCGCGAGAGGATCAGGTGCGCGTTCCGTTGATTGACAGCCCGAATACGCCGACACGTGTGTCGGAAGCTTTGGTGGAGACATTCGCCGGGCTCGAACGTCGAGCTTCCGGGGAGGTAAGTGAGATCCCCACCGGTTTTGTCGATTTGGACCTTTTGACCGGCGGGCTGCATAAATCCGAGCTCGTAATCTTGGCGTCTCGCCCGAGCATGGGAAAGACAGCTCTGGCATTGAACATCGCCGAGCACGCGGCAATCGATGTCCGTACTACGACGCTAATCGTGAGTATGGAAATGTCGCGGCTGGAGCTTGCACAACGGATGCTTTGCTCGCTGGGCAAGATCGACGGGAGCAAGTTCCGCAGCGGCTTCATTTCCAGCCGGGAGCGCGAGAAGCTGGTCGAGGTTTCCGAGAAGTTCAGCACCGCTCCCCTGTTCATCGACGACACTTCCAGCCGCACCATAGCCGAGATCGCGGCATGCGCGAGGCGCTTGAGGGAAGCGAAACTTGGGCTTGTCATCGTCGATTACTTGCAGTTGATTCAGCCCGATAACTCGAAGGACCCGCGCCAGGAACAAGTGGCCAAGATTTCGCGCAGACTGAAGGGGTTGGCGAGGGAACTCGCGGTGCCCGTATTGTGTTTGGCACAATTGAACCGGCAAGTGGAAGCCAGCAGGGATAATCGCCCGAAGCTCAGCCACTTGCGGGAATCGGGCGCGATCGAACAGGATGCTGACATTGTGCTGCTCCTTCACCGGGACGAGTACTCGCTATCGTTTGAGGAGGCCAGAGAAC
>JBDRTC010001278.1:0-3113 GCA_043824335.1 Planctomycetota bacterium
GTCGTCTTTGTCAGCGAACTCTCCGACCTCCAGCTCCGAATCCTCAAACTGCTCGGAGTTCCCACCAGCGACTATCACGCGTGATTTGCGGACGCGCCCGAAATTCGGAGAAAATGGAAACGCCCTGCTCGGAAAAGGGGGATGAAGGCAACCGATGCGGCCAAAGCCGAGGCTCTGATCGAGGACGGGAATCAGATGAGGATGATGTCGAGTTCGGAGGCCGTCAAAGCCAAGGCGAAAGAGATGCTGGCCAAACTAGAGGGCGGACCCGAGCCGGAGTAGGCCGCGGAAGAGCAGGGCCGGGTAAATGGGGACAATGAGTTTAACATTGACCCACCCGAGCACGTCCGATGCAGTCGCCACGGTCGCGGCCTGAGAACGGCTCTGTGGTCTCGACGTAACAGCGGACACGCCGGACAAATAGCCGGGGAACTTGCGAAACAGGCATCTAGTCCACCCCTCCAAGATACCCCTGCCTCTGGGTTAGTTTTCGGCTGGGTGGTAGCACCGGGGTAGCACCGGCAACCATCCCCCTCTTGGAGGCGCTCCCAAGAAACGACACAACCCCTTGAAATTCAAGGGGTTGCAGAGTGGAGGATAAGGGGCTCGAACCCTCGACCTTCTGAATGCCATTCAGACGCTCTCCCAACTGAGCTAATCCCCCGTGGTCGGCTGGGACGGGCCAGCGCCGGCGGCCCGGGTGGCCTCTTAACCCTGACTGTACCAGTCACCGGAAATGCCGTCAAGGTGGTCCGTATGGGCCGACGACAGCCCGTATTGACCGGCAAACCCAGGCGAAATACACTTAACCAGCTTGCGGGGCGCTTGTTCTCAAGCGGTCCTCGCAGCACGGCGGGAGTAACTCAGTGGTAGAGCACTAGGAGTCTGTCCGAGAATAGGCTTACCCAGTTTACCAAGTTCGTCTTGGCGATTTGGAGGGGATTGCCTGCGATTTACCTTCGTTTGATCGTCGAAACAGGGAGGCGTTCGATACGGAGGTGAACGAGGATGGAAGCTCGCAAAACGTTTCGCTCCTGGAAGCCCCGTGAATACGCTCATCAGCCCGTCACTCCCGCCGAGGTGCTCCCGGAGGACGATTTGGTGTTCTTTCTGTTGGACGTGGTGCCGCAACTGGACCTGTCGCGGATCTACGCCTACTACGAACGGGAAACACGGGGCGCCCCGCCGTACGACGTGGCCATGATGGCCACGCTGTTGTTGTACGCCTATTGCGTGGGCGTTTTCTCCAGTCGCAAAATCGCTGCGGCCTGCGAACGCAATGTGGCGTTTATGGCCATCGTCGGCCACCAGCGGCCCGACTTTCGCACGATCAGCGACTTCCGCAGGATCCACCTGGAGCCCTTGAGTGACCTGTTCGTGGAAGTCCTGCGCCTTGCCGGCGAGCCGGGCATGGTCAAGCTGGGCAACCTGGCGCTGGATGGTTCCAAGTTCCGAGCCAACGCCTCGCGGCACAAGGCGATGAGCTACGGCTACATGAAGAAGGAAGTCGAGCGGCTGCGTGCGGAGGTGGCCGCGCTTTTGGAGCAGGCGGAGCGGACCGACGCCGAGCAAGATGCGGCGTGGGGTTCGCGTCGCGGCGACGAACTGCCCGACGAACTGAAGCGTCACCAAGAGCGTCTGAAGGCCATCGAAGCGGCGATGGGGCGTTTGGAAGAAGAGGCGAAACAGCAAGCTGAGGGCAAACGGCGAGAGCGCGAACAAGCCCGAGCCGATCGAGAATCGCAAGGCAAAAAGCCTCGCGGTCGCAAACCCCAACCGATTTCCGACCTGCCCGACGACAAAGCCCAAACCAACTTCACCGACCCCGAAGCCAAGGTCATGAAGACCAGCAACAAGGGCTTTGACTACTGCATCAACGCTCAGGCAGTGGTGGACGAACCCCACCAAATCATCGTGGCCGCGGAAGCGACCTCCGAGGCCAACGACAAACAACAAGCCGTCCCGATGGTCGAAGCCACCTTGGACAACCTGAAAGCGGCCGAGATTGAATTGCCCAAAGAGGAAGAGCACCCCGAGGCTCCGGCGAAGAAGATTCCCATCAGCATGGACAGCGGATACTTCGGCGAAAACAACGTGAAAGACGTGGAGACGTTGGGGGTCGATCCCCACATTGCCACGGGCCGCCAGAAGCACAATAGGCCGCTGGCACCCGAGGTGGATGGTCCTCCGCCGGCTGACGCGACGGTCAAGGAGCAAATGGCCCAAAAACTCCGAACTCCGTCGGGGCGAACATGCTACGCGAAACGGAAACACATCGTCGAACCGGTGTTTGGCCAGATAAAACACGCTCGCGGCTTTCGGCAGTTCCTGTTGCGGGGCCTGAAGAACGTTAGTGCGGAATGGAAGTTGCTCTGCCTCACGCATAATCTATTGAAAATCTGGCGCTACCGGTTTGCGCTCACGCAAAACTGAAAACCACGAACCGAAGACACGAGAAAAGAACGTCCCGCCAATTCTCAGACAGACTCCTAGTGCTCCGTCAATCTTCGAATGGCAGGTTGGATCGTTCGTAGTGACCCGATTTGTCGGGTCTGACTTCAATCTGGACCGCATGAATGCGGCCAGTACAAACCCGTCAATTGAAGATTGACGGAGCACTAGTCCCGATTCGGATTGGAAAGTCTCGTTCTTAGACCAGACTTTACGTTTTCGACTCGTCGCAAGTCGTTTGTTTTCAACGCCTCGTTGGGCGATTTCGGGCGAACAATCAGACTTTACACCTGCCGACGGTTCACGTGGAAAGGCCCGTCGACTGTCGAGCCACGTAAAAGAGCCCGGCGGGCGAGGCGAGGGAGGTGATCCCCGCCCCGCCCATCACCGCACCCTAAACGGTTAGCCGGGCGGTCATCGTTCATCCTTCAGGGTTACGGCCCCGCCGGGGCCTCTCGCTCTTGGGTTCCGCTTCATGTTCCCCAGGATTCCCCCGAGAGACTCCACCAGCATATCGCCGTACAGCCGGGACGACTCGCGAACGAACGTGGCTATCTCGTTGGCCACGATCACACTGGGGGCATCGAGGTGGATCAGGTTGGCGATACGCAATGCCCTACGGGTGAGGCATTTGCGCCGTCGTTCAGGGTTCCGTACTCTGG
>JBDRTC010001279.1:0-4201 GCA_043824335.1 Planctomycetota bacterium
GTGCTTGTTCCTGCATTGCAGGTTGCACATCGCCTGCTGCATGATGGTTTCATCCTCCATGGGTTGGTCCTGCGTCCAAGCCTGAGACGGTAGACCGAGAACCAATGCGGACAAGAGAATTAGACCGACTGTGCGTGCCATGGGCGAACCCCCCGGGCTGATTGTTGGTTCTGAGCGATCATTGACCACCGAGCCCTGAGAGTCAACCTGCCGAAAGGCCTGGACCTGGCGCCGGGCCGTGACAGAATCGCGCCAGCCCCGCGTTTGCGAGAGCCCCGCGTAGATAGTCTCCGTCCACAAACCCTGGTTTTCGTAACGGCAGCGGCTTGAACGAGGGGAGGAAATGGTGATGTATGAGCAAAGTTGGACATCCGGATGGAACTCTGGACGTCACGGAGGGCAAATCACTTCATGAGGGCTGATTCTGGACAGACCTGTCCATTGGACGGGTCTGGTAACAGAGCGTTCCGGTCCGAGGCGAGGTCAGGATGGCACCGACATTCGGTGTCGCGCCAGGGTCAGGAGGTTGGCAGTGAGCACCGATGCCCAGGTGTACGCCTTGAAGGAGTGCAGTCCCTTCCAGGTGCACCGGGTCAGCCCGAAGCACCGTTTCAGGAAGGAGATGCCCGCCTCGATTCCGGCGCGGAACCTGACGAGGCGTTTGTATACCCAGGTGCTGCGCGCCATCTCCGAGATCTCCATGCCGCGCCGCTTGGAGAAGGCTACGTCGCTGACGTCAAGGCCCTTGATGGCAGAGAGGTTGTCCTTGGCTGCGAAGCCACCATCGAAGACCACCTGCCGTGGGGTGCGTCCATAGCGCACTATCTGGCGCTCCACCATCTGGACCGCCAGGGTGGAGTCAGCGGGGTTCCCGTCGAGGATGACGCAATCGGTGATGATGCCGCTGGGCCCGCCGGATACGACGATCTTGTGACCAAACTCGGTCTTGCGTCCTCCCTTGACGATGATATCGGTGTGGGGCTCGAAGATGGAGACGATCTTCTCTTTGGCTGGGACCTTCTCTCCATCCAGGACCCTACGGCGGGTCTGGTTGACGACCTGCCTGGCGAGCGGGATGAAGTGACGCAGTTCCTCTTCGAGCCCTGCTACAAAGAGGCTCTCGAGTGGATCGAGATCCCCGAGCTTCCCAAGGGCATCTACGGCTGCCTCTGCGTAGGCAATCGTGTTCATTGTGTACCTGATGAGCTTGCGGTAGAGCTTCTTTCTCTTGGTCGCCTTTGCTCTGCGAAGCGTGCGAAGTTCATAGGAGGTGTTCTTGGAGACCCTCGTGTGGTCGGGGTAGACGATACCGAACTCCTTGCAGCGTTCGAGGTTTCGCGCCAGAACCCGGACCGAGTCCCAGAGCAGTCTGGAGTCCGAGGGCTCAAGGATGTTGGTCTCGACCGCGGTGCAGTCGATGCGGACCTTTCGTCCTGTCTCGATCCCGTCCTTCTGGGCTTCACCGAGTACAGCCAGTTGGTTGATCCACTCAATCGTCTCTGCTCGGATCCTCTTGATATTCTTCTGGAGGCAGGACTTCTTTGGGCCCTTGTCGAAGGCGCCGATGCGGCAGAACCTGCGATAGGTTACAGAGTCGGCCAGATGGAAGGCCAGGTCGTCATAGGTGAAGCCATTCATCTGCTTGATGATGAGGGCCCGCAGGGTCTGGTCCGCGGTCAGCCCAGGACGTCCGACCAATCGGCTGATGCCGGTATCCACGATGTCATTCTCGACCCAGGTCAGGATCTCTGGATTTGCGTCGAGGAGCCTACTGATTTGGTCAAGCTCTCTGGCGTGCTCATGGTCGATTGGAGTAGTGGAAAGCGGTCGGTTTTGTGGTACTCTCCGCATGAGTGCTCACCTCGTGTTTTGTGTTGTTTGCTCAGTCATTCCAGCATGTTATCTTGCTGGCGCACGAAACGCGAGGCTTTTCTTCCCCAAAGATCGGTGCTGAACGGTGCTCAGAAAAGCCCGGATGGGCCAGTGTTCATGCGGATTTGAGGTTTATGGACGGAGACTAGCCCTACTTTCCTAGTTATGCCAGCCTGACCGATAAAAAGCCAACAATTCAGCGGACTTGCGGCCAGCTCCGCCTATCCCCTAAAAAGCGGGTATTTTTTTGACGCCACAATGCCTTTTATAAAAGGCATTTTTTTGCTTGACAGTGCCATTCCTATCCCATAAAATAGCAAGATCAGGCATTTTGGAGGGGCGTGAATGGAACGGCTGGAGCGAAAGAAGGTAAGCGGACGTTATTACTACTACTTCTCCAAATGGGAGTGGAAGAACGGACGGTGTCGCCGGATCTGGCAGAAGTACCTGGGCAAATTGGAAGACATCGCCATGGCGATGGAACAGGGCGGAACGCCGCCGAACCATGCCGAGGTTTTTGAGTACGGCCTTTCCACAACGCTCTGGAAAGAGGCCACCGGGGCGGCGGTTGCCTCTCTCGTCGATAGTGTTTGCCCGAAGCGGAACCAAGGCCTGTCGGTGGGGGAATACGTAGCCGTAGCAGCCATCAACCGGGCGATGAATCCGGTGAGCAAGAACTCCATGTGGGAGTGGTTCACCGGAACCTCGTTGCTGCGGCACCTGCCGGCCGCGTCGGCAGATGCGCTGGCCTCCCAACGATTCTGGGACCACATGGACAAAATCAGCGCCATGAAGGCACAGCAGATTTGGAAGACCATCATCAAGGGCGTGTTGGAGAGAGAGCAGGTTGACGTGTCTTCGATCTCGTACGATGGCACGAATTTCTACACGTTCATCGACACGTTCAACATGAAATGCACGGTGGCGAGGCGGGGCAAGAACAAGCAAGGGCGATGCAATCTGCGCCAGGTCGGATATGCGCTGTTCTGCACAGCCGACGGTCATATCCCGTTGATGTACGACGTCTACGAAGGTAATCGCAACGATACCAAGCAGTTCCCGGAGATGCTGGATAGATTCGCTCAGTTCATGAAGGAAATCGGAGGTCAGGACGACGTGTCGTCCAAGACCACCGTCGTCTTTGACAAAGGCAACAACTCGCAAGACAACTTCGCTCTGGTCGATTCCCACAAGCTGAAGTTCATCGGTGCGGTCAAACTGGACCAGGTCAAGGAACTGGCCGGGATTTCCAACAAGGATTCTCGCTTCAGTCTGTGTGAATCCCCGAACCTCGAAGGCACCACAGCGTTCCGCGTTTCCAGGGAGTTGTACGGTAAGAAGAGAACGCTCGTGGTCACCTACAACCAGAACCTCTTCAACGCACAATGGCTTACCGTTCACAACGATATCGCCTCGGCCATGAAAAAGCTGGACGAACTTTCAGAAAGACTGGCCCAGAGAGCAGCGGGCCTCATCAAGGGAGGAAAGGCTCCGACAGTAGAATCCGTGACGCGGCAGTGTGCCACCATTCTCAAGAGACAGCACATCGAGAAGCTCATCCATGCCCAGGTGACCGAAGGCAACGGCGGGGCCCGTCTGGCCTGTGAAATCGACGCAGACGCAGTGGCCCGTCTGGCCGATACCTACCTCGGCAAAAACATCCTCATCACCAATCGCAACGAGTGGAGCGACGACAAAATCATCCTGGGCTACCGCAGCCAGTACATCATCGAGGACGTCTTCAAGGAGATGAAGGACCGGCAGACCGGCAGTTGGTGGCCGCTGTTCCATTGGACCGACTCCAAGATCCAAGTGCATGGCCTGTACTGCACGATCGCCTTGCTTCTCAGAGCACTTGCATACCGGCGAATTCGGCGGGCCGGGATTGCGGTCTCGATGAAACGGATGCTCACTGCACTCAGCGACGTGAAGCAAGTTGTCAACGTCTTCAAGCTAAAGCGCGGGGGGAAGGAAGCCAAACGCCAGACTGTCTTCACGAAGACGTCTGAGCTGCAAGACCAGTTGTTCAAAATCCTTGACTTGGAACCGCAAAAGAACGACTTTTAGGGTAAGGCGTGAATCGCCGCAAACCCGCTCGTAGCCTGGGTATGCGGGAGACGCTTTTCATAACTAGGAAACTCGGGCTAGGATCGGCGACGGCTGTCCATCGATCCAATCTGGGACGTTCATCTCTGCACGGGGTCCAGCCCCCTCAGGCCCTTCGGGCCAGCTCCCCCACGGGGGAGCGTCGGTATTTTGTCGGCTCCCCCCCTCCCGGCCTGCGGCCGCCTCCCCCGCAGGGAGGGGGGATGTAGGAAGTGAAGCAAGA
>JBDRTC010001280.1:0-13921 GCA_043824335.1 Planctomycetota bacterium
CTCGAACGGTTGCTCGACGGCGTAGGCAGCGTCGAAGACTCGTATTATGAAGAACTTCTGCTCTATACCTTCACTTCACTGCCGACCCCCGCCGCACGAACCGAGCGTGTTCCGACGCTCCGTGACGCGCTGCAACTGGTCCGGGACCACGCAGGGCTGCTGCATCTGGACATCAAGAACCCGGGCATCGACGACGAGTTGCTTGAGGAACTCCGAAAAGCGGACATACTCGACCACGTGGTTACCTACAACGACTACAACTCCGATGCCTTCCGACGGGCAGCCATTGGGAAACTCCCGTTCAAAGGCTCGCTCATGGAAGCCGATGCTGAGCCGCGCGAAGCGAAGGCGATGCTCCAGCGTCCTGGGAAAATGGTGATTCTGGACGACCCCCGCGCACTGTTGACGGTGCTGGGCAAAGTCCCCGTGAAGATCTCGCCGAAACCGTCTGTTCCGTTGGCGATGCGTCCGGTCCCATCACTCGAAGCGCTCCAAGCGGTTTTGCGCGGTACGTCAAACCAGATGCCGGCGCGTGTTGCCGCCGTCCGCTTGGCTATTTTCGCGCCCGAGCGCTTTTGCGAGCTGGCAGGGGAACTGCACCAGCACCCCAGCAGCGAAACCCGTCTCGCCATCGCATGGAACCTGGGGATGATTGCGAAGCATCGCCCCGGGCTAGTTTCCGACTCCGTCCGGGCCGCGCTGTTGCAGCTCCTCGCTGACCGAGACATCAGCGTTCGGTCAGAGGCGGCCGTCGCATGTGGACGAGCAAGAATCGATGCTGCCGTGCCAATTGTCGTTGAGCTATTGGCCAATCGTCCCGAGGATCTTGACCAATGGACCGACGAGCAAGACCGCCTGCAAGAAAAGCGGACGATTATCGAAGCGCGGGCCCGTTATGCCTTCGCACTCGGCCTTCTGGGTGCCAAGAGCCGCGCAGTGACGGAGATGCTTGTCGACGCCGTGAAGCACCGTGCCGTGCATCGGGAGCGGATGCTGGTAGGGTTGGACGGGGCAATGGCAGCCCGGGCTCTGGGCCGACTTCGAGCGGCCGAGTCGGTTGATGCCTTGAGCGAGGCCCTCTTTCGAGACGATCCGACGTTGAAAGAGACAACTCGCGCTTCGGAAAAATACAAGATGCAATCGTTTATTCTGCCCGCGTTAGCCGAGATCGGCGGCGACAAGGCCCTGTCCGTACTGGAAACCGCCCTAGATGCGCCGGAAAGCCGTCTGCCTTCGTACATGCGCTCCATTGCTGCCGATGCCCTCTTGAACGCGCGAGTTGCCGACCGCCTCCCGATTTGTGCCAGGCTTTTGGGCCACGGTGCTCCCGAGATTCGCCAATCCGCGGTTCTCAACTGCTTGAGGCAATCGGACCCTCGGTACCAAAGACTCCTGGAGCCCGCCGCCCAGTGGGCATTGTCTTGGTGGGACGCGCAACATCGTTGAACATTCTCTCCGTCTCTCCATCGGCCACCTTTGGCAAGTCGAACAAGTTGTGCGCATCGACAATTCTCCGTCGATCTCGATGCGCTAGGGGCTTAGCGTGGAGTGGCGTCCGCCTCCAAATCACCGAGGGCAAACTGAATCCCGGCGAGGTAGTGCCGGAGTACGTGCGGGTTGTGGTAGCTGGACGCAGCGTGCCCAAGGGAGCAATAAAAGACCCGGCCCTTGCCGTACTGCCGAACCCAACTGATGGCGTAGTCGCCGTCCTCGCGCTTGCCCGGATCGGGCGTCTTTTCCAAATCGAGGCTTAACAGGACTCGCACCTTCTTGCGAGAGTAAGGGGCTTGGGGCACGTAGATCTCGTCAAAGACCTGGAAACTCTTCCCGTTCAGCGGGGCGCACAGCGGGTGCGCGGCATCCGCCGGCTTGATCCATACGTGGTCCGTCAAGTGGCCGCCGTAGTTCCCACCCATCATTTCCAGGTACTCCGGCCATCCTCCGGCAACGGCGGCATGAATCCCAACGATCCCTTTGCCACCGGCGACGAAATCAAGGAGGCTCTTCTGGAGCATCTCCTCTCGCTGGCTGGCCTCCGCCTTCTTCTCGGCGCTCAGTTTGTCGAAGTTGATGGGCAGCATGGGGTGCTGCTCGTGCGTGTTATTCATCAGCACGGCGTCGAACTGCTCGAGATTGCGCGGGAGGAACACGAGAGGTTCGCCGCTGGCGACTGTCTGGAAGGCCCCGGTTTTCTCTCCCAGCGTCTCGATGGCTTTGAAACAACAGGCCACCGACTCCGGGTGCGTCGGCACGCGGCCATAGATCAGCAGCTTGCGCGGACGGGCCGGCACCACGACCGGTCTGTCCGGCACGGCCTCCTCGATTGCCCGAGCGGTCTTTTCCGAGACCACGTAGTTCGGGTCCCAGGAATCCTGGGACCCGTCGGCAGCGAATACCGTGGTAGCGCCAACCGACATGGCGAGGATGATAATGTATCGCATTATCTTGGCCCCCAAAAGTGTGATTGTGATCGATCAATCCATACGCCAATCTATTAAACACACCGGAAACACCGAAGTCAAATCCTGGTACATGGATTCCTTACCGCTGCTTCCTCAAGTACATTTGGAGGCACTTCGGCCGCTTGGGGGCGACTCGGCCGACAGGCGAGGGCGGCTTTTTTTGCGATCTCGACTCACTGGAGGTATGCCATGAGCGCAGCAGTATCGAGGCGAAAGTTCCTGTCCGCAACCGCCGGAGCCGCGGCGGTCGGTTTGACCAGCCCGGCAGTCCGGGCGGACGCGGGCACCGCGGCGCAGCCGAGGTCGGCGGCGGTCAACGAACGAGTGAGGTTGGGGTTCATCGGCTGTGGCGGGCGAGGCCGCCAGCTCATGCCCGTTTTCCACAGGTTCAACGACGTGGATATCCCGGTGATCTGCGACGTTAACGGCAAGAGGATGGACGATGCTTATGCGCTCCTCGGGCGAAAACCCGAACGGGAGCGGGACTACCGGACGATCCTCGATCGAAAGGACATCGACGCCGTGGTGATCGCCACGACGGAGCACTGGCACGGTCTTCCCTTCATCCACGCTTGCCAGGCGGGGAAGCATGTCTTCGTCGAAAAACCGCTCTCCCACACCGTCGTCGAAGGCCGCGCCATGGTCCGGGCCGCGAAGAAGGCCGGGATCATCGCCATGATGGGCACCCAGCAGCGTGGCCAGGAACACTACCCGCCCGCGGTGGAAATCGTGCAGTCGGGGCGCCTGGGCGAGATCTCCCTGGTGGAGTGCTGGAATTGTGGGAACATTGGCAAGGGACTGCGCCCCGTTGTTCCCGATTGCGATCCGCCTCCGTATCTGGATTGGGATCGGTGGCTGGGACCTGCCCCCATGGTTCCCTTTAATTCGCGCCGCCTGGCGTATTCGTTTTGGTTCGATTACGGCGGTGGCATGATGACGAACTGGGCCGTGCATCATGTCGACACCATTCTGTGGGCCATGAAGGTCCACACGCCCGAGAGGGGCAACTGCACGGGAGGCCGTTTTGGCGTCACGGACCCTTCGGACACGCCCGACACGATCCTGGCATCCTGGGAGTTCCCTGACTTTGTGATGCAGTACTGGTATCGCGGGCAGAGCAGGTTTCCCGCTCTGCTCTCTCGCCCCTTCGACCACGGCATTGCCTTTTACGGAAATCAGGCAACATTACTTTTGGACCGCTACGGGTACGAGGTCTACGACGAAAAGGATCTGAAACGACCGGCGGAGAAAGCGGGACCCTCGCCACAGGACGGCCCTTGGCACCGGACGTTCGTGGATTGTGTAAAGGAGGGACGGCAGCCGCCGGTGGACATCGAGCAAAGCCACAAAGCTACCGTCTGCTGCCACTTGGGCAATATCGCCTATCATACGAAGCGGACGATCCGCTGGGACGGGGAGACCGAGCAGATTCTGGGGGACGACGAGGCGGCCGCCATGCTGAGTAGAACGCGTCGCCGCGGGTATGAGTTGCCGGAGGCCTGATCGACAACACGTTGTACCTTGCGGATGGAGGAGGCCAATGAGCGCATTCTCAAAGTCCCTGTTCGGCCTGATGCCAGGTAAGCAAGTGGAGATTCCTGCTAACGGTTCTTTGCGCTGCTGTCGTAGTAGCATATCGCCCTGCTCCTGCTCAATACCAGGTTTGCTGGGGAGACGTGCATGGTCACACGAGCCACTCTGGTGGGAAGGGAAGCCTCAATGATTTCTTCGTCTATGCCCGAGATGTCTCCAAACTGGACTTCGTGATTGTGAAGTGACCATTCGAAGCCGAACAGCCTGGCGACGGAGATGCGCCATTTTCGCCATCACGTTGCGTCAATCTCGCGGAAGGATCAAGTCAATGAGGCTAATCAGGCTCGCCGCAATCCTCGCCTTGACCTCCACGGCCGGGGCTGCCGAGGGGGAATGGGCCCGTTTCCGCGGCCCCAACGGCAGCGGCATCAGCGAAGCGGCCACCGTGCCCGCGAAATGGACCGAACGGGACTACAACTGGAAGGTCAGGCTTCCGGGCATCGGCCATTCGTCCCCGGTGGTTTGGGGCGAGCGGATTTTCGTGACCAGTGGTGTTCCGGAGACCGCGAAACGGATCATCCTGTGCCTCCATACGGTGGACGGATATTTGCTCTGGCAGCGTGGATACCCGTCGCGAACCTACGAGCAACACCGGGACAACTGCTACGCGACGGCCACGCCGGCCGTGGACGCCGAGGGCGTCGTCGTCACATGGACGACGCCCGAACAGGTCGTCTTGCTGGCCTTGGATCTCGACGGCGTCGAGATGTGGCGTCGCGACCTCGGACCGTTCGTGACGGAATCGGGCTGCAGCGGCATTTCGCCGATCCTGTACGAGGATCTGGTGGTCCTGGCAAACGACCAGGACGATTTGAGCCTGATCCCAGGCCACGAGAAAGACCCGCCTGGCCCGCCCGGCACGAGTTCCCTGATCGCGGTCGATCGCAAGTGGGGCGAGACGCGCTGGCACGTCGAGCGTCCGACTTCGATGGCTGGCTTTGGGACGCCCTGCGTGTATCAGGCTGAGGAGGGGCGGAGGGAATTGATCTTCACCAGCACGGCTCGCGGCATCACCGGAGTCGATCCGCAAACGGGCCGCGTCAACTGGGAACTCAACCAGCAACTACACGACCGCACCATTAGTTCCCCCGTCGTGGGAGCCGGCTTGGTGTTTGCCGGATCGGGTGTCAGCATCCGGGGAGTACGCTGCGTCGCCGTGCGGCCGGGTTCGCGAGAACAGGCGTCCGAGGTCGCGTACGAAGTCAGGCACGCTGTTCCGATGGTCCCGACGCCGCTGGTCAAGGACGGCCGGCTGTTTCTCTGGACCGACGACGGGATCGTCACGTGCCTCAAAGCCGCATCCGGAGAAGTCATCTGGCGCAAGCGAGTCGGCGGATCGTTTTACGGCTCGCCCGTCTGGGTCAGTGGCCGGCTGTATTGCATTGCGAAGAACGGCGATGTCGTGGTGCTCGTTGCGGCGGACAAGTTCGAACTCCTGTCCCGCGTGCCGTTGGGAGAGTTGAGCTATGCCACCCCCGCCGTCGCCGGTGGCGTCATGTATCTGCGAACCCAATCGCAGTTGTTTTCACTGGGCGGAAAGAAATGAACTGACGACCGCTGGCGGGATGAGTTTCAGGCCGGCGGGCGATGAGGATAAAGGATGGACGGGCTACCGCGGTAGGGCTAAACTGTACCGAGAACTATAGCAAAGCGGGGAACGACCATGCGATTTTTTTCGACGTCTGCGATGTCCGCAATGTTGGTCAGCTTCATTGGTATGGCCTGCTCGGCGGCGGAGACGCCTGATTGGTATTACCGGGAAGGTCCGCTCCGCGGATCGCTCAAGAGCGACAAGCCCTTGCCTCTCTACGACACCAACCCGGAGCACCTTTGGAACCGCCTGTTTGCCGCCTTCTACATTCGGCCGAGCGAACTTCCCTCACGACCCCCATACCCGAACGATTCGACCAAATTGGACGAATGGGACCGCAAGCTGCGCAGCGGCCAGTTGCCCCTGGGCCCGGTGGTCAAACGCATCGAAGGGGGCGACGCCTTTGCGTTTCCGGCATGGCAGAAGACGCGGTACTATTCCGAACCGGCGACGTTCGAGCGTACGGGCAGGCTGCTGGACGAGTTCATCGACACCCATGGAGAACGGCTCGTCGACGATCCCCTCAAGCGGGCTTTCTTGCAGCGCGACCTGTGGGCCGTCTTCGATCATCTCGTGGCCCAGAACATTGCCCGCTTTAACGATCCGGATCTAGCCGGACACCGCTCCACGATCCCAAACTACCAGATTAACCTGTCCGGGAGCCCGGACAATGAGTTCGGACCGGAAGAACTCGAGGCCGACCCGGCACGCATCGCGCGTCGCGAGACACTCTGCCGGAAATTGGCCGTCATCATCAAGCGGCTCGCGTTGCCGAAGTCCGTGATCGAGGCGTTGCCGGACAACTACGCGGCGGCGATCCGCTCGGGCCGTTTTTCAGCGCAACACGACTTCGATCCCCGGCGCGACTACCTCCCGCCCGGCCTGCTGACCGATCCGGACGAGTGGGTGGAGATCGACACGTCGCCAGAACCGCTCCGCAGAAATCAGGAGGAGGGGCAACAGATGCTGCTGGTCTTAAGCATCCGCGGGCGGTCCTACTACCGCATGTTCTGGCGGTTCCCGGGCGGCCGCCGCGAAGTCGAAGAGTACCTCGACTACCTGCAGCGCGAGGGTGTGGATTGGGAGCGTACCGGCCGGGAGGGTCATCCAGTGCTCAAACCCAACCTGCGGCAAATTCCCGTGGGAACCGAGGCGGCCATCGTCCAGTTCATGCTGGTCCCCAACGACCGACTCGATCCGGTCCCCACGCAGGTTGTCGAGTTGGTGCATCTGTTAGTTTACAAGAATGTGGACGGCAGCCCGGACCCGCAAACCAATACGGGCCGCGGGCTGAACGCCACCCAGTACGTGGTCCGGCGCCGGCTGCTGTTCGACGGCCTGAAGCAGGGGGGCCTGGACCGGAACGCCGACGACGCGCCCACCTATCGTACGCTGCTCAACGGGTCTCGGGACTGGGGCGCGTTCGGCCGGCAGCAATCGGTGGTTCAAACGTGTCTTAACTGCCACATGTACTGGAAAGACAAAGTTGGGCTCTTCAACCTCAGTTCGACCATGGCTTACCTGCCGCATAGCATGCAGGGCGTTGTCATCCCCATGGGATCAGGCCCCATTCGCACCTACTCTCGTGCGCAACGCACGGCCCGCTGGAAAGCCCGCCAAGAGGACTACCTGCGGCTGGTCGAGTACGCTCGCAACGAGCCGGCAGCCCGCGTGGCATCGCCCCCGTGACCCGGGGGTCGGCCACCGGCGCACGAGGTTTCCTGTACCCGCCCACAGCGCGACGGTGGCATACGACCCGGCAAAGTGCAGCCTGCACCTCGCACCGAATCGGTCGCTCGGCCGCTAGGCTTCGCAAAAGACCTCATCTGTGTCACAAACCCGTCGGACGTGAGATGACGTGAGATGTCCTGAAAATCGACCGTCTGTGAAACAGTCGCACCCCCCATCAGCGAACTGACTTGTGCGGCTGGTCTCGAAGCTCTGCGGGTGGCGCGGCCTACTTGGCCAGGTTCTCTAGGAAGTCGAAATGGTTGCGGCCTCCGTTGGCATTGGACTTGATTGGCCGCCACAACTTCGAGCAGATGTCCAGATCGCCGTCGGCGTCGATGTCGCCGCAGACCGCCTCGTGAGCACCGAGGTTGGCGTCGAGCACGACGTGCTCGCGGAAGTTGCCCTTGCCGTCGACGTTCTCCCAGACGAACCATCGCGGCGGGCGGTCGCCGCAAAACGCCTCCATCTCCGCCGAAAACACGTCCGGGCGGCCATCGCCGTTGAAGTCGCCCACGTGCAGACAGTGATACGCCCCCCGGGCGGCCCTGTCCGTCTTGGGCAGCAGATGGGTGATCCAACGGCCGTTGTTCAGATCAGACGGTGCCTCGACCCAACCGATCCGGGCGTTGCGGTTCTCGCCGTCGGCGATCACGACGTCGAGCCGGCCGTCGCCGTTCAGGTCGCCCGTGCGGGTCTGCGTGGCGTTGTCCTGCCAGGGTATGGCGGTGTCGCCCCACGGTTCGGTCATGCGGTGCGACACCCACTTTCGGCCCGCCTGGAGATTCTCGAACCATAGGTTGCTGCGGACCACGTCCGTGTCGCCGTCGGCGTCGATGTCGCCGGTGCAGATTCCTGAGTGGACCGGCGGACCGATTGTGGTGGCCTTCCATGCGGCGGCGGTCGAATCGGCGGTGACCTTGTACCACCGCACGTCGTTGCGGTCCGACATGGTCACCACGTCGGGTATCGCGTCACCATCGAGATCGGCGATCCGTACATCATGCACCTTGGTCAGCCCGGCGTCGAAGACGTGTCGCTTGAAGATCGTCTTTCTCGGATCGGCGGGGTTCTCATACCAGGCCCCGCCGGCGACAAAGTCCGGCCGACCGTCGCGGTTAACGTCGAGCACGGCCCCACCCACCTCCGACGGCGAATTGCGGCCGAGAAGGTGTCGCGTCCAACGGTCCGCCGCATGATACTCGTACCAGATGACATCCCCGCCGCTTTGGCCGGTGATGAAGTCCAGGTCGCCGTCGCCGTCGAGGTCGGCCAATGCCGTCTGGCCCCAGGTGCTGCCCGACAGGTCGCGATCACCAAAGTGATGCTTGAATCGCATCTCGGCCACCGCGGCCGCCTGCAGGCAGAAAACAAGGGTCAACGATGTCAGGCACGCGGATCGGTAATTCATCGTCGGCCTTTCGTAGTGCAGGTGACTCGATTGCATAGTACAACAGCCGGCTGCCGACCACAGGAGAGCCGCCTGTGGCTGCGGCTTTTGGCCACAACCCGGAGTCTACCAACCCCTGAGCCGAAGGCAATCCGGTCCACATTACGATTCGGTTTCCTCTCTCGCTCCTCCACACCGCCAATCCAGTTCGCGCATTCGGGGCCCTCCCTGCCCCAAAAACCGCTGCCTTGTCCTTTCGACCGCCTAGCGTGTGGTTTTGCACGCTCGCGTCGCGAAATCGGCTCGACATCTCGGCCAGTCAGTGGAACACGAGCCCCATTTATGGTAAAGTCGGGAGCGCTGTAGCATTACAATCGCTATCAGTGGAGCGTCCAGAAAGCAAATTCCTATCAGTGGCAGTTCAGAAAGGGACACAGCATGAAACGATTACTCACCATCGCAATGCTCGTTGCTTTGACAGGCGCACTGTCTGCGGGCGAACGGGATGAATGGGATGTCGTCAAACCGCTTATCGGAGACAAGTTGATCTCGGTAAGGCTCACTCAGCAGGAAATGACGGGCGGCGAAATCGACCGACGCATCATGGACTTGATTTACAAGAACTACATGGTTGTCAACCTAGACCGGGACTGGCTGGACAAGTTCAGGAACCGCACTGCCCGGGGTGATACACGCAATGTGTACTACGGCATCGGCAAGGTCTTGGACGCGGGCAGCCTGTTTGCCCAATATACCGGCGACCCGGAAGTTGCCCAACGAACGCAGTACATTATGGATCAGCTGCGGGCTTCCCGCGATCCGGACGGATACCTGGGGTTTTGGAGCGTCGAGCCGAACAACTATCAAAACGTTGTCAACTGGATTCTCCACGAGCAGGAATACATCAATCTGGCGTTGGTGCGGAACTATCGCACGACGGGGGATCCCCAATCCCTGGCGGACGCGAGAGTCATGGCCGACTACATCATAAGGATGTTCCTCGCGAACGATAATGGGGAACATATTATTCCCGCCGGAACGTCCATTGCGGGAATCACGGAAGGATTCGTCGAACTGTATCGTGTAACCGGCGACAAGAAGTATCTGGACTTCGCCAAGAACCTGCAATACGAGCCGCACTGGTATTACCTAAAACCGTTCGATGCGTGGGAGAAGAATATCTCCAAAGCAAACTACCACGTCTACGTTATGCTGTCGCACATGTACCCCGACACGGAACTGTATCGTTTGCTAGGCGGCGACGATTACCTCAAAAAGAGCCTGTGGATGAAACAGGAATTGCTCGAACGGGGACGCGGCGGCCTGCTGGTTACCGGTTCAACCTCCGAAGGAGAGCATTTCACGTACAATCAACAAGGTTCGGGGGCTATCGAAGAATCCTGCGTTACGGCCTATTTTCTCCGCTGGATCGACAGCCTCATGCGATTGGAAGGCGATATGCGGTATGGGGATATTATGGAACGGACGATTTACAACGCCCTGTTCGGGGCGCAGTCCCCGGACGGTCGCCATATTTGCTACTTCACGCCGTTTACGGGGAAAAGGAGTTTTCAAAGCGGCGATACCTTCTGCTGCAACGGCAACTTCCGACGCGCGGTTGCCGAACTGCCGCAGAAGGTGTACTACCGCACCCAGGACGGCGGTATCGCGCTGAACCTGTTCACCAGCTCTGACAAGAAATTCAATGTCAACGGCAAGACCGTTGAAATCAAAGAGGAAACCAAGTATCCGAACTCCGGCGAAGTCAAACTGACGTTTACGTGTTCCGAACCGGTGGAGTTCGCGTTTCGATTCCGCACTCCGCGCTGGGCAGAAAGGATTGAGTGTGCAGTGTCCGATGTGCCATGCGCCCTGACTAAGTCGCAACTCGGCTACGCGGAAATCAAACGGCTTTGGAAATCTGGCGACATTCTAACAGTCTCAATGCCGATAAACTGGCGTTTCGTTCGTGGTCGGATGATTCAGGAAGGCCGCGTTGCCCTGATGCGGGGACCGGTTCTGTTTACGTTCAGCGAGAAACTGAACGCGGAAGTACTCAAAAAATGCCCGGATCCCCGTGATCTGGTTCTCGACCCGACCAGTATCGGCAACCCGATCTTGGACGATTCCGTCCGTCCCAACGGACAGAAGGTTGTCGTCAAAGCCTGGACGAATCCCGAACGCACGGGTGACCCGGTCGATGTCGTTCTGACAGAGTTCGTCGATCCGAACGGTATCGACGTGTATTTCAAGATTCCGAATCTCAACGACACGAAATCGATTCGTATCGTAGACGACGAATTGCTCTCGGAACCGCGTCAGTCGGCCAACGGGGAGATTACTATGGCGTGGTATGGTCCGAAAAGCGATAGCAACTGGAAGGATCTGTTCGCCGTTGACGGCGAATTGGTTGCCGATTTGGCTGCCGATTACCAGAACCCGCAGGGCAAGCAGAACGTGCCGGCTGTGTTTCCCGACAAATCGAAATCCGGTTCGTGGTCGCTGTTCAACTGCAAGAATGACGCTCTGCTGTCCACCGCCAAAGAGTCCGACAGGAAGCAGTTGAACTCAAAGTTCAAGGTTGACGGGTGTCCGGTTGGATACGCTTACGGTCTGGAAGGAGGCGCGAACCTGGGCTTCTTCGCCGATTACGTGCCTGCGCAGAGCATGGAGGAAAACTGGGGGCGGCATTATTCGAGAGACATGTTCGACCGGGTTATTCCGGCAGACCAGCGAAGACAGTTCCTGATTACACATCCGATAGCCGATGTCGACAGCTATAACGTGATCCGCTGGACTCCCGGCTCGCAGCTTTCCAGCAAGAGTATTGGCATTTCGGGAAAGCTGTTCACCAATCCCGGCGGCAACGGTGTTTCACTGAAGCTCGTCAACTGGAAAGATGACAAAACGCCGGTGGTCCTTGATGCTCTGAATCTGGAACAGGGACGAAAGGGAACCAGCGCCCACCAATCCGAGTTTGTCGTTCACATCAATCCCGGCGACCTGGGAAAGCACGTCGATATTGCTATCGGCAACAACGGGAATTTCGCCTGCGATGCGACGGCGTTGAGGCTCCGCGTTTACGCGACCGACAAGCGGCACGAAACGTCCGGTGTGGACGTTACTAAAAAGGTGCAGTCCGTGTTCCAGGGCAAGTTCAAGACGGACTTGGGCAAGTACGCAGACCTTTTCGGCGATCCCGCCCCCGGTCAGGAGAAAGCGCTCAAACTCAGAGTGCAAGACATGGGCGGTAACGTCAAGTATATGGAACTGCCCGAAAACGCCCCAATTGAACTGCCGTAAGGGGAGGCGTGGGGGCTCCCGGTTATTGCCTCGTTTTGATCTGGTAGAAGCGATCGACGAGTGAACCGCGGAGCGTCCAGAGAGCAAATTCCTATCAGTTGTCAAAAACCTCAAGAGTTCCCCCGTGATGTGTGGAGATTAGGAGTCGGTTTTGGTCAATGACGCTGAATGAAGGAAAGCAAAGTGGCTCGACATCTCGGCCAGTCAGTGGAACACGAGCCCCATTTAGGGTAAAGTCGGGAGCGCTATAGGATTGAAATCGCTATCAGTCAGAGCGAGCACCTGCAGCCGGGAAGCGCCTTGCAGTGCGTGAGGAGTCCGGGTGCCGTGGCCGACTTGCTTTGATAGGCCCCGCAGTCGGACAAGGCGGGGGACCCACGGTGAAGAAGCTTCTCATTACGTGTGTCGCAACCGCGGGACTGGTCTTCAAGATCGGTTGCTCGGACTCACCGCCGGATACCCCTCCGGCTACGGTTCCCTCCTCGGCCTCCGCTAACGCCCCTGTGCCCGGCGGTGCGTGGACGGTGCCGGAGCTGGGGATGGAACTCGCCTATATTCAGGAAGGCTTGTTCCGTATGGGGTCGGAGAATGTACGTATCGGTGCAGACCCAGTGCACTCGGTGCAGATCACTCAGGCGTTCTGGCTGGGGATGTACGAGGTCACGCAGAAAGAGTATGAGGCCCTGACCGGAACAAATCCGAGTCGCTTCCAGGGGGACGTAAACCCCGTAGAAATGGTTTCTTGGAACGATGCGGTTGCCTTCTGCAAAACGCTGACAGACCGGGAACGGAACGCGGGGCGTCTGCCGGAGGGGTACGAGTACCGTCTTCCGAGCGAAGCAGAATGGGAGTACGCAGCTCGGGGTGGGGCCAATGGTAGCGACACCGAATACTCGGGTCCGAACACGCAGGAGGAGTTGGCGTGGCATCTCGACAACTACGGCGACAGAACCCACCCGGTCGCTGCGGGGAAACAGAATGCCCTCGGTCTGTACGGCATGTCGGGAAACGTGTGGGAATGGTGCCTGGACTGGTACGATAAAGCTTACTACGAGAGCAGCGCGGCATCGGACCCTGTCGGCCCGCAGACGGGGTCGCTCCGCGTCTGCCGGGGCGGCCTCTGCTTTCTTACCTTCGACGGGTTCTGTCCCGCAGCGTGCCGCGATCCGGATCCCCCCACGAACGTGGACGACTTCCTTGGCTTCCGCGTTGCCCTTGGGCCCTCACTGCGGTGAGCGCATCCGGGCTGGACACCCCCGTAGCGGTCCCGGGGATACACGGACAGCAATGGCCCTCTCCTGTGGGCGGAGCTTGTCGCCGGGTGCCACTGGCTGCTTGCCAGCCAGTGCATGCGGGCCAACCCAGTTCGGTCCATTTGCTCATCCTGTATCATCCCAGAACTCGGCCGGCAACGGATCGACGGCGGGCAGACTCCGCGAAGGGCCTCGTTTGTGTCAGAAACTCGTCGCGCGTGGGACGCTTCAACAAACGACCCTGCCTGGCACACTCCTGAAAGGGGCACGGTCTTGCCGCGGAGGACGCCGGAGTCCGCCCCGTTTCTGAACACAGGCCACCGTTTTCTAAGGGCACGGTTCGAGCGTTAGCGGACAGGCATCAGACTCACCGCCTCCATACGTTTTGTCGGAATCGGGCTGCTAGAGAAGCTGCTCCACGAACACGACCGGTGTTGCGAAACGCTGGAATTCTTCGAGCATGCGAATCAAGTCTACACACTTACGCGAGAGGCGGTCGGGAGACAGGATCAAGACGGCATCGAAGGCGTTCGCTTGGGCCCCGTCCCGGAGCCGGTTCAGACCAGGGCGATCCAACAATGCGCCACTGTATCCGGCGTCA
>JBDRTC010001281.1:0-7785 GCA_043824335.1 Planctomycetota bacterium
CCATATGCCCACGCCGCCCAATACACCCCCAAGAAACACCATGGACAACCCGAGGGAGCCGATCAGACCGAGTTGTCTTTGCCTTGAAGCACTCATTTTACACGGCAAGAAACGAGGGGTGGGCACAAGGGGTGGGCGTAGTACTCCAGGTAGCTTGAGTATACCCGACGTTTCCCATTTACGTTGAGGCTGAAGCCGATCCAGACCCACCACGCTGAGCGTTTTACCAAAAGCGCCCCCCGCGTCAGCGCCCAGGCGGATCTTCGTAGTACAACCTTCAGTTTCGGTGGTTTCCAGTGCCCATGCCACCCCGCCACAGGGGGGCGGCAGCGGTTTGGGGCAGCTCGCGGGCGTACTTTCCTCCAGTTGCCAAGCACTTCTCGCTTAAGATTTCCGGCTCAGCACATGCGAGGCCAACGTTACTCAATGAGATGCGATTTGCTCCTCCGGCAGGGTCGCCCCAACAAAGATCGTGCCTTTGCGCTCCGAAAAACGCGTTGTCTGAAAGAAGGGTCAAGCCGGCAAAACTGCGCTCGCCGCCTCGGGGGTTGCGTGAGCACCCTGGAATGGGTTACCGTGGACCGTCTGGTGCGATCGCTCGTGGCGGAGGACGGTAGTTTGCTCATTCCGGTGAGAATGTTTTGGACTGTGAGTGGATAGAGCTTGACGGTCAGCCTTGCCGGAGCACGCTTCTGCCGGGGATGGAATCGCTCTGGATCGAGGCCGAAAGGATCTGGGAACAATTGCAGGCGAGCCCCGAGTTCGCAGCGTTTGTCGCGGCCGACTACCGGAAGGTCTACCAGGCACTGGTGCGATTGCAGGGCCGCGCGGTGACCATGCTGGAGTGGGGCTCGGGATTGGGGGTCGTCACCATCATGGCCAGCCGGCTTGGGTTCGAGGCCTACGGCATTGAAATTGAATCGCGCCTCGTCGAGCGGTCGCGGCGTCTTGCCGAGGAGTACGGCCCCGAGGCGCGATTCGTCACCGGGAGCTTCATCCCGAAGGAATACGAGTGGGACCCCGAATACGGCGACGAAAACTTCCGCACCCGACTTGAGGCCGAGCCGGGCTACCACGAACTGGACATGGAGCTGCGGGATTTCGATCTCGTCTACGCCTACCCTTGGCCGGACGAGCAGCCGCTCTTCCTCGACATCATGCGCCGCTGCGGCGGTGAAAACGCCCTCTTCCTCGGTTACGATGTCCGCGAAGGGATCCTGTTGGGGCGCCGCCGCTAACCCAACCCCGAGGTAGGGCTTGGAGCCGGTTTCCCCACGCCGGCCTACTGCGGGTTTAAGGCCGGGTGCGAGGAGGTGGTCAAGTCGCATTGGGTCGCCGGCAAGATCACCGTGGTGGAGATCACCGATTTTGACTGCCCCCACCCCCACGGTCCAATAGGATTGGCGACCTTGTGAAAAGGAGAACCTGGTGAACGACTCCGAGGGCAACAAGGTCCGACTGATCGCGTCGCCCAAAAGCTGGATTGTGGGGGATGCCCAAACGCAACTCGAACGATTGGCCGAACTGCCGGGCGTCGTCAAGGTCGTGGGGATGCCCGATCTGCATCCGGGCAAGGGAGCGCCGATCGGGGCAGCCGTTCTCACGGAGGGTGCCTTCTATCCTCGTCTGGCCGGAAACGACATCGGATGCGGCATGGCGTTGTGGCAGTTGGATTTGCCGGCGAAGAAGCTCAAGCTGGACCGGTGGGTGAAGAAGCTCAAGGGGTTGGAGCGTCCGATGGAGGACGACCTCGCCGATCGCTTGGCGGAGCGTGGTTTGCCTTCGTCTCCGTATGATCGCTCGCTGGGCACGATTGGGGGAGGCAATCACTTTGCCGAGGTGCAAACCGTCGAGGAAGTTCAAGATGAGACCGTGATTGCGAGGCTGGGTTTGGACGCCTCGCACCTGGTGCTCCTCGTCCACAGTGGCTCCCGGGGGCTGGGAGAATCGGTTCTTAGAGGGCATTTGGACCGGTTCGGGCCCGACGTGGTTGACGACCGGTCCGACGCCGCCAATGCATACCTTCGCGGACACGACCACGCGCTCGGGTGGGCTCAACTGAATCGCACGCTCATCGCCGAGCGATTCGCCGGGATGCTCGGGGCGCAAGGGAGGTTGGTGGTCGATCTCTCGCACAACAGTATCACGGGGGTGGGGCGGGAGTCCGAGCGGCGCTGGCTGCACCGCAAAGGCACGGCGCCCTCCGATGCGGGGCCAATCATTTTGCCGGGTTCGCGAGGGAGCTTGAGCTACCTGGTCACGCCCAAGGGCGACCAGGCCGAGAACGCCTACTCCGTTGCGCACGGCGCCGGCCGGAAATGGGCCCGCAGCGACGCCCGGGGCCGGCTCCAGCGGCGACATTCCCCGGATTCCCTGAAGCGAACGGCTCTGGGGGGACGGGTCATTTGTGACGACAAGGACCTGCTCTACGAGGAGGCCCCGGCGGCCTACAAGGACGTCGGCCTGGTCGTTCAGGATCTGGTCGACGCCGGCCTCGTCGGGGTCGCGGCGTCGTTGCGTCCTTTGATCACCTACAAGAAACGGCGTATCGAGCCATGAGTCTCTGGCTGCAAGTGACCTCGGGGCAAGGGCCCGCCGAATGCCAGTGGGCGGCGGCCCGGGTGGTGGAACAAATCGAGCGGGAATGCTCGCGGCGCGGCCTGGCGTGCCGGCGTTTGGAGGTGATCGACGGAGAGCGCGATGAGACGATCAAGTCGGCGCTCGTGTCGATTGAAGGGAACGGGGCCGAGGGGCTCGCCGAGTCGTGGCGGGGGACGATCCAGTGGATCGGCGAGAGCCCCTATCGGCCCAACCACCGCCGGAAGAACTGGTTCGTGGGCGTGCAGCTCTTCGCTCCTCCCGAATCGCCCGAATGGTCGGCCGCCGAAATCAAGGTCGACGTGATGAGGGCCTCCGGCCCCGGCGGGCAGCACGTCAACAAGACCAGCTCCGCGGTGCGGATCACGCATTTGCCGACGGGACTGACCGCGATCGCCCAAGAAGAGCGTTCCCAGCATCAGAATCGACGACTGGCCCTGGCACGGCTCGCACAACTCTTTGACGAGAGGAACCGGCGGGCCGAGGCGACGAGCCTTCACGAGCGCCGCCAACAGCATACGACGCTGGAGCGCGGCAATCCCGTCCGGGTGTATCGAGGGGAGCGTTTTCGACTGGTAAAGTCACCGGACGGACCTTGACGACCGAGAAGTGGGCCGGCCGGTCCGGCCGGGATGCTCCGACGGCGAAGATCGAGAAACGGCGGGGGAGGGCGGGGATTCGTCTACGTCAAAGAGCTGGGCGGCGCGCCAAAACACCAGTCCGTGTGGGGAGGCGCCAAAGACGCCCTCGCCTTTCTTGGCTTTTCTGAGGATTGCGTGTCCCCTGATTGGCCCGGTCGGCGAACGCTTCGAGAATCTCCGCCACGCTTGCATTCGGATCGGTCGAGGAGAAAGCGAACCAGCCATGACGCTCTTGGACCAGCACCACGCGAATGACGTCGCAGAGCCAGCGACAGGGTCACCCAGATGTGTCCGTACAAGTAGGTTTGATCGGCCGGTCCGGGCGTGGGATTGCGATGGATGTCGGCCCCTTCGACGTTCGGTCCGTACCGTTTGGTGGGCGAAATGCCCACCAGCAGCACCGGCAGCCGCCAACGATTCCGGGCATGCAACCCGGCCGCCAACCACTCGCTCCACTCCGACCACCGGTCCGGACACTCCCAACGACATCCAGGCTTCACCATCCGTGGCTCTCCCATCGTGCCTATGTTGTGGGAAACACAGCATGATGGAAGAGCCCTTTTTCGTGAATATCAGTCTCAGACGCTTTTCAGAAAGTGCAGAAAGAGAGGCAAAGAAGGTAAAGACAGACAAAGAAGCTACCCCGCGATGAATAGAACAATAAGAAAGTGGGGCAAGAACCGCAAAGCGATGAACCCGCGAAAATAGACAAGGGTGTTCGCCGATAGATCGGGGAGTAAATACACTCAGGCAATAAATAGAGCAGCCGCCAGCCACCCACGCACGAATTCGAGTGACTCTCGGCACTACAGCCACGCGGCGAGCGTTCCGCCCGCCACGATCGCCAGGAGAGCGACACTCGCACAACCGGCCGCCCTTTGACCGGCGGTGATACCGTGCTTGGCGGCGATCGCTTCGACGGCCTCCTTCGCGTCCTTGAGGCCCACGCCTGCCGTTTCTCGATAGACCTTGATGGCCTGGATCTTTCTGCCTTCACGCAGATGTGGCAGGACGAGGTCATCGAGACTGGGCTCTTGCTCGTCGGCTTGCACGCCGGCTTCCTCCGGCGCTGATCCTGATTGGGACGGTAGGGATTCGCGAGCCCGTTGCTCCAATCGGGCGCCACAGTTTTTGCAGAGTTCGGCCCCGGTTGGGTTGTTGTGATCGCAGGAAGGGCAGCGTGGCATGGGTCTCTCCCGGGCCGAGTGAGGTTGGCGTCTTTCTACAAGTTTAGATTGTGTTGCACGTTGCGCGATAGATGCGTGCCCCTTTTTTTGTACCTCCACAGAGCGAGGGCGTGATGCACCATTCTGTGGGGCAGGTTGCCGGGTGGCACGGAGTGAGGTATTTTAGACGGGCACACGATCCGGCCGAGCCGCGGGACCACGGTGCCGAGGTCTTCGAGCCATTGTCACGGAGCGATACCCCTCTCGGCCTTCTCCCCCTTGCGGTGATTCCGGCCCGACGGCGACCGGACCGCGTGGGCGGCCGATCGAGCGAAAACGGATAATCCAGGAAACCAGCGATCGATGAGTAAGCCAAGTCACGTCCTTCAGGAAGCACTTCCCATGTCGGATTGCTCCCCACGCCACCAGCACATCGAACAAACCGACCCCGAGCTGTTCGCGCTGGTCGAGCGGCAGGTGCATGCGGAATCGACGACCCTGAAGATGATCCCTTCGGAGAATTTTGCCTCCTTCGCCGTGCAGGAAGCGAACGGGTCGATCCTCGGCAACAAGTACTGCGAAGGGTACCCCCAGGCGAGGTACTACGAAGGCAACCAGGTCGTCGACGAGATCGAGACCTTGGCGATCGAGCGGGCCAAGTCGCTCTTCGGCGTGGAGCACGCCAACGTGCAGCCCTATTCCGGCTCGCCCGCCAACCAGGCCGTGTACCGGGCCTTGGTCGCCGCGGGCGCGAAGTTCATGGGTATGCCCGTGCCCGAGGGAGGGCATCTGACCCATGGCTGGGGCGTGAGCTTTTCAGGGACCGACTACGTGCAGATCCCCTACGGCCCCAGCCACGAAACCGGCCTGCTCGACTACGACCAAATCCGCGAAACCGCCCGCAAACACCGCCCCCGGATGATCTGGGTGGGGGCAACCTCCTACCCCCGCATCCTCGAGTACGACAGGTTCGCCGAGATCGCCGACGAGGTCGAGGCCTACCTGGTGGCCGACATCGCCCACATCAACGGGCTGATCATCGCCGGTGCGCATCCTAATCCCGTGCCCTACTGCGACGTCGTCTCCAGCACCGCCCACAAGATGCTCCGCGGGCCGCGGGCCGGGTTCATCCTGTCGAGAAACGAAGACCGCTATCACGACAAGTACCACTCGAAGAGCAAGTTCAACCTGGCCAAGCGGATCGACCGGGCCGTCTTTCCCGGCATTCAGGGCGGCCCGCACATGCAGACCATCGCCGCGATGGCGGTGGCCTTCAAGGAGGCCGCCACCGACGAGTTCCGCCAGTACGGCCGGCAGATCGTGGCCAACTCGAAACGCTTGGCCGAAGGGCTCCTCGCCCGCGGATACGCGTTGGCCAGCGGCGGGACCGACAACCATCTGTTAGTGATGGACTTCCGCAAGGCCGAGCACACCGGCAAGCTGGTGGCCGAGGCGCTGGCCGCGGCGGGCATCATCGCGAACTTCAACATGGTGCCCGGCGACCATCGCAAGCCGGCGGTCACCAGCGGCGTGCGCATGGGAACGCCGGCCCTCACCTCCATGGGCATGAAAGAGCCCGAAATGGAACTGATCGCCGGCTGGATCGACACCGTCTGCCGCAACCTCGACGACCCTGAGGCCGCGACCAAAAAAGTCCGCGCCGAAGTGGCCGAACTCTGCTCCCAGTTCCCCATCCCGGGAATCCGCGCCGCACGGGACTGACGGTTCAGTAGCACAGGCATCTTGCCTGTGTTGCCCAGCCACAGGCTGGAAGCCTGTGCTACGCCCTTTGTGAATAATCCCGGATAGTCTCATCTGCGCCGTATCGTTTCGTCCGCGCTGGAAAAAGGCAGCGGTGCCCGGTGGGAAAACCTGTGCAACGCGAGGCGTGGCCGAAACTGGTCTTGAGGCCCGATTTCAACTTGTTATCATCAAAGACGTTGCGCGGACAAAAGTGAGCCCGAGAACCGCCGAATCGGGCCGTCTAAGTTCTCCGGACGGACGCCGAAGAATCGCCGTAACCAACGCCAGCCAAATGCTTTACGTCGACCTCTTTTGTTGGACGGGAAATCCGGGATTGGCGAAAAGTCGTAAGTGCCTTTTTATACGAGACTTACGCCGATCGTCTCCCGGCAACTCTCGTCTTACCCGGGACCTACCGCATGGGCAGGTGGCCTGGTATCCCAAGGCACTCACCCGCTGACCTCAGCGCATCTACCTCAACACCCGAGGGCAACTGCCATGGGATCTCAGGGTAAGTGCCCACCCGTAAGTGGCGGGAGCTGTGTCCCCATCCCGAGGGAGAAGCGCAGGTTTGACCACCCACTCGGGCAGAAGGATAAAGGCGATAGTGCAGCCACACCAACGGGCGAACCGGCCGTGGCGAAAGCGTTTTGTTGAGGGAAAAGTAGAATGTCCTTGCGCTACGAAAGCTTGGGAAAGGAGGATCAATGTAGGATACATCGTGAAACCTTTCGATGGAACCCTGCGGGTAATCAAGCCCGTCCGGAAGAGTTTGGCCAACAGTCGGAAGCGAGTCTTGCGTGGTGTCGGGGCGACCCGGCCTGCGAAGCGTAGACCGCCAGTGCCGAAGCCGTGTGATTGAGCCTCGAAAGTACGAATGCGGGAGCCTTCGTGGTGGACAGATCGGGGGCCGCGCCGACGCATCGCCAAGGCCAGGTGCGTCAGTCCCGCCGGGGTCGGAGAGCAGGGCAAGAGCACGATAGGGGTTCCCCAGGAAACGTAGGAGATCCTGCCGTTTCCATGGAAGCGATCCCGGCTGGGGCTACCGAGTGACCAACCCCAGGCCCGCCCTCGCTTCGCGGCGGCTGGGGGCCCATCGATCTGGCCGATTCTGAAGCGGCAACTCGGCAGCTCCAGGACTACCTGCGGCGGATCGTCCGCGCGAGGAACTTGATCCGCCTTGCGGCCGGCCGGGCCTCAGGTGATCTTGAGCAAGACGCCGCTCAGATTGAAGTCGACCTGCTGGCGGTAAAGCTCAACAGCGATATGGAGATCGACCAGGTGCGGCCCTGGCCAACCGATGCCGAGCGGTCCCTGGTGTTGCGCCAGGACGACCTGTTCGCGCTGCGAGTGAGGCATCGCCAGAGCGCCACAAAACCGATGTACGTGACGGTGCTGGCGGTCGATCCGGACATGGAAATTCAGGCCCTCCCGCTCCAGCCGGAAGGGATTGGGTCGGACGACGACCAGAAGCTCGAGCCGGGGGAGACGCGGATCAGCAGCCCTTACCAGTGTACCGAACCCTACGGTCCGCATTTTGCGATTGTCCTGGCAACCGACCAGCCCAACGACATCGACATGCTGGCCCAACCGGCGCTTGCGCGGACGCGCTCGGCAGGCGGCGGTTCTCCGTTGGA
>JBDRTC010001282.1:0-4755 GCA_043824335.1 Planctomycetota bacterium
CGTACCAGTCGAGGGGAATGGAGGACAGGACGCCGAGGAGAAAAGCCTGGTGTGTTTCGTCCCCTCTTGGCCACACCAAGGTTGGCGCCAGGTGAACCAGGAAGCACTTCGGCGGTACCAGCGCGGCGCGAACAGTGCGGCTATCGGTGGCGCGACTAACGTCGCGAAACGCAATGCGAGCGAAGTGGCTGGGCAGGGTTGCCACGCTGTCGAACCACCGCCCCGGAAACTCAAAGAAAGGTGAATTGGAATTGCGCTGCCCCCTGCACCGTTTCTTGTGCAGGTGGGCAATCATCTTCTCCGGATCGGCCCAGGCGTAGTACACGCCTCGGTCGGGCTCCCAAATATCGAACGACTCGCCCTTGAACACCGGCCAATAGCCCTTCGGCTGTTCCTCCACCAGGTTCATCAGCTTCTTGTCGTTGGTTGCGTCGAGTTCCCTGTACGGCCGGGCGCGCCATGACTTGCCGTCGTTTAGGTCGAGCCGGGGGGCCTTGCGAAGCTGCGCGAAGGTCAGGGCGGACGCTTCTGCCGGCAGCAGAGGCAGCGCCGCAGTATCAGTCCACCCTGAAACGTCACTTGCAGGAAACGTAACTGGTGGCTTCTTCACGCCGGCCAAGAAGCGTTCCAGACTTGGAAACGGGCCGCGAAGCGAGACTGACGAAGCGCAAACTCCTGGCCCGCCATCAGCATCGTGCGCGGGCGCAGCAGCCGGGCTGCCCTTCGTGATGCACGTCAGCCCAATCGTGTATTGCGGGTGGACTTCGGGGAAGACCCACTGGCCGTTGTTGACGAGGAAGGCGATGTCGGCCGAGGCTTCGGCGAAAACCGCCGTGCGGAATTGGCTGGACCCCTTGGCACACAGGGCCGAGCGTGGCAGCACGACGCCCATGCGTCCGCCGGCACGACAAACCAGGTTCCAGAAACGCCAGCAGAACGCCTTGTACAGGTCGGGATCGCCGGTTCCCATGCCAGGGAACGGACCGTTCGTGAGTACATTGCGCAGTGCGTCGGCTTCCGCAAGTTCACGTTCGTATTGCTCAACCAAATCAGGTCGCTGTCGCTTCAGTGCCCGTTGAATGGGCTCGCGTTCCACCTGTGACAAACCTCGCAGTCCCGGTTGATACCTCGCCCAGAACGCATGTTCCTCTATGCGAGGCTTTTCCCACGGCGGGTTGCCGAGAATCACGTCAAAGCCCGCACGAGCGCGCAAGAAGACCTCGGGGAAGGCGATGGGGAAATGAAACGGCTCCAGCTCACCCAGGACCCGTTCCGCCAGCCGGTGCAAGCCTTCGACGATCAGCTCATTGCCGGGCTCGAAATCGTCGACGCCAACGTCGATCTGTGAGTCCGGCAGCCGAGAGGCCGTGAGAATGTCGAACAGCCGTTCGGTCGGGGCGACAGCGTGCCTCTGCTCCGCAAACGCCTTGCGGGCGGCCTTGATCTCGGCAGCGTCGGCGTCGGAGAGTTGAGCAAGCCGCTTCACCGCCGCCTCGGCGTCGCCCAGCAGCGCATCCGGGCTGGCATCGAACAGCGGCATGGTCCGGCCGTGTTCGAGCAAGTCACGCACTTCGTCGAACGTGGCGATCCCGACCAGCGAGTTTCCACAAACGACGTTATGATCGAGGAACGAGAGCGGCAAGCCCGGCACGAACGTGTGAATCCAGAGCGAGAGCCGGGCCAATTGGACGGCAATCTCGTTGATGTCGACCCCGTAGATGCACCGCCGGGCGATCTGGCGTCGCAAGAGCTGGCCGTTCTCGATCTGCACGCCCTCGGCCGTCCCGCCCGCCGCCTCGATCCCTCCCACGGCCGCCTGCCCGAGCCGCCGCAATTCGCTCAGCACCCCGGGCAAAGGGCGTTTGGCCAGATAGCTGCTCATGCGACGCTCGATCCGGTCGACCGCGGCCACCAGGAAGTGGCCTGAGCCCATGGCGATGTCGGCCACGCGGAAATCGAAAAACGACTCGGCCGCCCGGCGGTCGTCCCGCTCGTCGAGCCGAGCCAGGTGGTCCACCAGGGCCGGCTCCAGCGAGTGATCCAACAGGTGCTCTACGGCGAAGCTCTTGGTGTAGTAGCTGCCCGTGGCCTTCCTGGCGCCGCTGGCGTTGTGAAGGTAGGTCTGCCCTTTGCGTACGTCCGGCTCCTTCTTGCCTGCGGGGACGTAGAGCTGCGCCTTGTCGACCACCAGGTCCTCTTCGGCGACGGAGAGTTCGCTTTCCAACAGCCCTTCGTAGATGGTGCCGAAGTTGCGGACGCCCAGGCTGCGGAAGTCGACGGGCCCAAACACGCCCTCCGGCGTGGCGGCTACCAGAAGATTCAGGAGCACGGGGCCGAACTGCCGGTTGGTGAGCGAGATCTGGCACAGTTGGGCGCCGGCCGGAGAGATTCCGGGTTCTTCGGAGAACAGACCGCCGTTGTACCCGGGCACACCCCACTCCTTGGGCCGGCCCGTGTCGACCACCTGGAACAACCGCACGGCTTCATCCCAGTGCGAGGTGCTGTCGTCGAAGGTCACTTGGCCCTGCTCGCGCATCTCGGCCAGTTCCCGGGCCTTCTGCTTGAGGGATCGGCCGCGGTAGCGCTCGTTGGTGCGATAGGGGAGCAGGTCCTTGTCTTCGGCATAGGCGACGAAGAGCAAGCGGAACAGCACCAGAAGCGCCATCTCGTACGTAACCTGCAAGTCCTGCGCGGTCGGCTTCTTCAGGTTGCGGGCCTGGGCAATCCCCAAGGCAAGATCGGGGACGACGAACTCGTAGATGCGGTCACGCAACCGCTCGCCCAAGTCGGAAGCGTAATCGTACGAACGCTCAAGGATCTCGGAAAACGTGCCGTTCCGGGAGATCGCGCTCCCCGAGAACAAGAGCCACAGGTAACCCAGGCGGTCGTTCGGCAGCAGGTCGAGGTGGATTTCGACGTAGGTTTCGGTGCGTCCGCGGCGGCCGACGCCCTGGCCCGTGGCTGTGTGAATCCGAAGCGACGAGCCGTGGTCGACCAGCACGTATTCGAGGTTCTCGTCGTCGGCCTTGGCCAGGGCGTACTGGATCGGCGTCATGCCGCCGAACCGGTCGGACGCGATCTCGGACGCCTCGCTGCGGTCGAGAAAGAGTGCTACGCCGACCCTGGTCTGGCCGCATCGGAGGATCGAGTACTGCTGATTCGTGTCTTCCACTTGGTAGCCCAACGCCGCCAGCAGATCCCGGCCGCGCTTGTCGAGTGCCCCCTCAGACTTCTGTTGTGCCGTGGACCAATCACTCCGCCTGGGTACGTCGATCTCCAACTCGTGAGTCGCAAACAGCCCGACGTTGCGAAGGCCGGGAATCCGCGATTCCTTAACTTCGGGCAACGTGGCGGCAAGGAAGCGCGCGGCGGCATGCCGGTTTGGCTCAGCCAGGGCCGCCCGGCAGATGCGGTCGACCTGTCCCACGTCGAGATCGAAGAACACCGGCGGCGAGTCACCCCCGGGCCCGCAGAAGGCCGCCCGATCGCCGTACATCGTGACCAGCAGCACCGGTGCTGCCCTGCCCCCATGGCGGGCTTTCCAGGCGTTTCGCATCGTCTCTTGCCCCGGCCGACGAGGTGCCCGCGCCACGGCGACCTCCAAGCCCCCGGAACCCGGCCCCACGGCCAACCCCACCGGCTCCATGCCACCGGGCTCAGACAGGGACAGAGGCCGAAGCTCGATGTCGCCCAGAAACTCCTCAGTGTTCATGCGGCGCACCTCCCGGATACACTTGTCAGCCCCAATGGCATGCCACGGCTTTGCGACGTAACAGCGTTGGAAGAAGAGGCTCGGTGCCGCGCATCACTGTTTTTTGCTTGCCTTCTGCGCGGCCTGCTCACCCTTCTTCGTGATCCTCCACTTCGGCCCCTTCTCATCTGCGAGGAATCCCTCGGTGGTCATAGGTTTCCTGGCCCGCCGGATCATGACCTTCCACTTTGGCATGCCACGCGCATTGGCAACGCGGTCGCCAACCTTGAGAATAGCTGCAATGCTTCCTTCCAGTTCTGTCTCTAGCTCCTTCCGTGTTGCCTCGCCCCCAAGCGACGCCAATACCCGGAGGATCGGCTGGTAATACTCCCAAAGCGCGGTTTGATTGCGTTTTCCGGGATCTGTCTTTGCGCCAGCTCCAAGTATGTCGCGCCAGCGCGATTGCAGTGTCTGGACATCGTTACCGAACTGGGCAAGGGACTGCGCAACCTCAATCATCGCCTGCGCACCTTCATAATCGCCGCGGGCCAGTAGCTTTGCGGCGTGTTGGTTCACAGCCTTGACTGCAAGCTTCACCTCTTGTCGCAACGAGACAATCGCCTTTCTGACTTCCGAGCTGCGCGGAATCTTCGGCATACTACGCCCCCCCCGAAGAGGATTGATCTTGGATCATGTGGTGAAGGTCGATAGGTTGCGCCAGGACGCGAACGCCCGTTGGGGCCGTGCCCGTTTCGAAGACGCGATTCCAGAAGTCGAGGTTTTGCTTAACGCCAAAGACCGTGTTGCTGAGATTCCTGTCGACCCAGCAAGGAAGTCGAGCCAAATTGCAAAGGAAATTCTCGATTCTCTGCCACAACTCTTCGGGCAACGGATACTGTAACACCCGATCCTTGTCCACCAGTCGACCCGTATAGCACGTTTTCCGCACTTCTCGCTCGAATTTATTCCGATTTTCTCTACTACATCCTGTGCAAGCACGCACATGCTAGCACAGAATAAGCAATTCACGAAAATACTGCGTCGAATTAACGGCCGGGTGAACA
>JBDRTC010001283.1:0-3434 GCA_043824335.1 Planctomycetota bacterium
GGTCGGCGTGGAGGCGGGCGGGCGGTCCGATCGGGTGGGTGATCATGCCGCCACGCTCAATTTCGGCCGGCCCGGCGTGTTGCACGGCACGTTCAGCTACGTGATGCAGGACGACGATGGCCAGACCTGCCCGGTCCACTCCGTCTCTGCCGGCCTCGACTACCCGGGCGTGGGACCGGAGCACAGCTATTGGAAAGAGACCGGCCGGGCCGAGTACACGCACGTCTCCGACGCCGAGGCCCTGGAGGCCTTCGACACGCTCGCCCGAACCGAAGGCATCCTCCCCGCGCTGGAAAGCTCCCACGCCGTGGCCAAGGCCGTCCAACTGGCTTCCCGGCGCAAGCCCGAGGAAGTGATCGTCGTCTGTCTTTCCGGCCGGGGCGACAAGGACGCCGCCGAAATCGCCCTTCTCCGCGGCGAGGAGTATTAGTGATGTCCGCGATCGACAGGCTCTTTGAAAATCTCCGCCAGGCCGGGCGCAAGGCGTTCATGCCGTTTGTGACGGCGGGCGATCCGGACCTGGAGTTCACCGCTGAACTGCTCCGGCTTCTGGTCGACCGGGGAAGCAGCCTCTGCGAGGTGGGCATCCCCTACAGCGACCCCATCGCCGACGGGCCGGTCATCCAGGCCTCGTACACCCGGGCGCTCGAGAAAAACGTGAAGCTGGCCGAGATCTTCCGCATGCTAGGCGGCGTGGCGCCGGAGATTTCCGCGCCGCTGGTGACGATGGTTAGCTACGCCATCGTCTATCGGCAGGGGTTGGAAGCCTACGTCACGCAAGCCAAGGCCGCGGGCGCAGCCGGCGCGATCGTGCCCGACCTGCCCGTGGAGGAGGCCGCCGCGCTGGCCGAGGTCTGTCGCCGGGAAGACTTCAGCCTGATCCAACTGATCACGCCGACTACGCCCTACGACCGGGCGCTGCGGATCGCCGAGCAGACGACCGGGTTCATCTACTACGTTTCCGTCACCGGCATCACCGGCGAGCGGGACCAGTTGCCCGAGGAGCTGGTCGAAAGCGTGGGCCGCTTGAGAGAGGACACGGAGCTTCCCATCTGCATCGGTTTCGGGATCAGCCGGCCGGAGCACGTGCGGAGGCTCTTGCCGGTGGCCGACGGGCTGATCGTCGGCTCGGCGATCGTCCGCCGCGTGGCCGAAGCCGGCCAGAAACCCCGTAGCCAGGTCCTCTCCGAAATCGGCGACTACGTCTCCGAGCTTCTGGCGGCGATGGAAAGCTAAAGGCCCGTTGAAAAAGGGTGCCACTGCTGGCTTGCCCAGCAGTGCCGTACAGATTCTCCGGAGAATCACTGCTGGGCAAGCCAGCAGTGGCACCCAAATTGCCGTAGAGCTGCTTCTTCCATGGTCGGTTGGCACTGGGGTCTCGCCAGTGCACGGGCAAGATGCCCGTGGTACCCCGCGTGGGTCACTCGCCGCTGCTTGGCGTGACGGCGGGCACGGCGTCGAAGGAGAGGACGCCGAACGGCTCCAGGTCAAACGTGTGGGGCCGGCCCGCGGAGGCCGTGATCCCGGGCTTGCCGGCGTCCTCCTTCCACGGGCTTGTGAGCACATACTGCTCGGCGGCCCCCTTGGGAAGCTCGAACACCTTGGCCAGATCGAGCGTGATTTGGGCCGGCTGATCCTCCGGGTTCCGCAGCACGAGGATCGCTTTCTCGTTCGACCAGGAGGCCCAGCCGTACACGTGGCCATCGGCCGGATCGCCGCCGACCCAGTGCGTGTCGACGAACACGTCGGCGTTTTCTCTGGCCCAGATGGCTGCCTCGGCCACGGCGTCCCAGGTGTCCGGGGTCATCAGGTCCGGTGCGATGTAAAGCTCCTGGAGATTCGTGCCCGTGCCGAAGAAGGAGCGAACCTCGGCGACGATGTCGGCCGGCTCGTAGGTCGGCGGCTTGCTGGCCGGGTCGTAGGGGTTCCCGAAGAGCGGCAGATGGTTAATGTAGATGCCGTGGATCATCAGCGAGCTGATGGGGTAAAGCGGCCCCCTGGCCAAAACGCCGCGATAGACTCCGCTGTCGCGGTAGGTGATCCAACGCTGGCGCTCGGAGCCTTTGCCGGCGAGGTTCGTGTCGGAGCCCTGGCGCCAGATCGAGTCGGCCCAGAAGAGCCAGAACGGCGATGGCCACGATCCGGTCGAGGGGTTGACGAACACTTGCGGATCGAGCTGGCGCAGCTCGTCGATGAGCCTGAGGAGCGCCTCGACGTCGCTAGAGTACGAGCCGGCCCCCGGCTGATTGTTGCCGGCCCCGAACCCGTCGAACTTGAAGTAGTTGACGCCGAACTTGCGGACCATCCCCGTGCATGCGGCCCGCACCCGGGCGTAGTATCGCGGTCCGGCCAGGGAGAGGCCCTTGTCGTTGGTTTCCATGCCCTGCCCGCGTGCCGACTCAATCCGCACCTTTCGCCCCGGGTATCCCCCAAAGGGCGAGAACCAGACTCCTACGCTCGCCCCGTGCCGCCGCGCCGCCTGCTGGACCGGCGCGAATCCTTCGGGATACCCCTGGTGAAAACGCCAGGGCGTGGTTTCGTCGTCCCACTCGAAGTCGTGGACGAACGAGTCCATCTTCACGCCGCGCCCAGCGACCAACTCCTTCCCAAAGGCGTCGATGTTTTCCAGCCAGACCTGCTGCTGGTTTTTGCGGAACCGCTCGGCCTCCTCCGCCTCCCCGTGCAGCTTTCGCTGCCAATACTCGCAGCCGATCTCCGAGCCGTTGTTGTAGTGGAGAAACGGCCGGTACGGGTGCGCCCGCTCGCGCTCCAGATAGTAAAGGAAGCCACGGCGAAGCTGCCCCTCCGGCACGACGCCCACGACCCAACTTCGAGCAAGCGACGCGCCGGGGCGAAGCATTGCGCCGAACGAATAGCCGCACTCGAGCCTCGTTTTTTTTCCGTCGGTCGCATGCGAATCCGCGACCCGGCTCCACGCCATGGGATGTTCGCAGGCGAAAAAGAGTTCGCCCGACACGACCGGTGAGCCGTCGACACTTCCGGCCACTTGGGCGCCGGGCACGGCCACGTCCCAGAGCGCAACGTCGTCGACTTCCACCGGCTCGCCCGCCGTGGTCAGCTCGATGTGCTGCCGGAGGTAGTTCGACCCGTCGCGCAAGACGGCCTGCCAGCGGACCTTGAGATGACCGTCCGGTGACGCGAGGTCGACGACGATCCGTTGGCCGCCGAACCGCTCGGCCGCTCGCGGCGAGTTTTCCAACGGCTGGATCGCGCCAAGCTCGGGGTCGCCGACGACGGTCAACCGGCTCGCCTTCACCGGCTGAAGCCCCGCCAGCGGAGAATCCCCCAGCGCGATCTCGAAGCATTCGGACGTTTTAAGCTCAAGCGTCTTTCCGGAGAGCTTGTTCGAGATCAGCTCGTGCTTGATGCGGCCGTCTGAAATGGTCCAACTGCATGCAAGCGTCTCGTTTTCC
>JBDRTC010001284.1:0-7556 GCA_043824335.1 Planctomycetota bacterium
ACGCTCTTCGGGCTCGTGTGGGGTTTGGCCCTCGCCGGGATTGCACTGAAGGTCGTCGGTCGGATGCAGCACCCGATTCTCTCGACGTGCTTGTACATTGCCATGGGCTGGCTCCTCATCATCGGCGGAAAGCAGGTGTGGCTGCGCGTGCCGGCGTGGGGACTCTTCTGGCTCTTGGCCGGCGGGATCGCCTATACGGCCGGCGTGGCGTTCTTCGCCGCCGACCGAATCCGTTACGGCCATCTGGTTTGGCACCTCTTCGTGATCGCCGGCACCGCGTGTCACTTCATCGCGGTGCTCTGGTATGCTGGCCATGAGGGAGACGTTCTCCCGGGCGGTCAGATGCGGAAAGAGGCCGCCGTCCTGGAGCACGTTGCCCATTCGCCGCCGGAGCATCATGGCGTTGGCACGGGGCAGCTCGGCGCCCTCGAAGCAGACGAAGCCGGTGTCCGTCTTGGGCTGGATCCATCGGAAGACACTGGCTGACAAGCAGCCAGTGCCACCCACGAATTCAGGTGGCACGAGCCGCTAGCCTTCGGCTTGGACCTCGTCGGCGACCATCTTCCGCAGAATCTTGTAGTCGGTTTTTCCGGTTCCCAGCACGGGAATCTTCTCCATCCGCCGGGTAGCGTCGAGCCGCATCACGCCGCGGAAACCGGCCTCGGCCAGAATGGCGTTGGCTTTTTGCAGGGGCATCTCGTGGACGCTGAAGAGCACGATGCGGCGTCCGCCGGGCGTTTCCATCCCCTCGACGGCCACTTGCGGGCCGTCTTCCGTCGCCGGATAGAGCCTGGAAAACGGCTCCTCCAGCGCCGGCAGCGACACCATTTCGCCGCCCGCCTTGATGAATCGCTTCAACCGGCCGCGAAAATGAATGAACGCCTCCCCGTCCAACGCGACCAGGTCGCCCGTATTGTACCAACGCTTGCCGGCCACTTCGACGAACGGCTCGGGCCCGTCGTGCCGGATGTAGCCGCCAAAGATCGAAGGCCCGCAAACCAGGAGCATGCCGGTTTCGTTCATGGGCCGGGGGGCCAGCGATTCGGGGTCCACCACGCAAAGCTCGACCCCGTCCAGCGGTTGGCCGACCGTCCCTCGCCTCGTGTTGGCCGGTCGATTGATCGATACGAACGGGGAACACTCCGTGATCCCGTACCCTTCCAAGACCACGGCGTCGGGCGCCAATTCGGCAGAGCGATCAAAGATCGCCTCGGGGCATTTTTCCGCACCCGTGATGATCCTTTGAAGCGACTCCAGATCGGCTGCCTTGGCCACGCCGAGCATGTAGCCGAGGAAGGTCGGCGTGGTCAAGAGGAGCGTCAGGCGATAGGCGGCCGTCGTTCGGACCAGCCCCGCCGCGTCGGTCGGATCGGGGTGGTGAACCACCCGGATTCCCGTCAGCACCGGGATGAGCATGTTGCCGACCAGTCCAAAACTATGGAAGGGCGGCAGGAAGCCGAGCATCGCGTCGGCGCGCGTGGGCCCCAAGGCCGCAACGCCCGAGCGGACGTTCTGGATCACGTTCCGGTGCGAAAGCGGCACGGCCTTCGGCGCGCTCTCCGAGCCGGAAGTGAACAGCACGGCCGCGGGATCGTCGACCTCGGGGCTCGGAAGGTTGCGCAGAAAACTCCCGGGGAACAGATAGGACGCAGTCAGCGTCGCGAGCGTTTCACGTTTGCCGATGTCCTTTCGGAGGTCTTCGAGAAAAACGTACTCGGCGCCTTCCACCTCGATGCCCAGCCGATCGACAAACCTGCTCGAAGTGACGATGCACTTAAGATCAAGCTTCTCGACGGCGTGGGCCAGGTTGGCCGGTCCGGTCGTCCAGTTCATGAGGACCGGCAGCTTGCCCGCCAGGTGAAGGCCGAAGAACACGAGGTCGGCGGCCACGGAGGCCGGGAGCATCACGCCGACGGCGTCGCCCTCGAGCTTCGCCAGCCGCTTGCCGAGGAGCGCCGCGCCGACGAGCAATCGGCGATAGGTGAGCGCCCCGGAAAGCTGATCGGCGACGGCCACGTCGTCCGGATGGGCCAACGCGCGGCGGACGAACGCCTCGGCCAGGGTCTCGCCGAGGACCTCGGCCGGTTGGTCGGAGCCGCGAAATCCCTCCCAGACCGGCGGAACGAGTATCTCCGCGTCCGACGCGCCGATCGCGAGCCCCTCGGCCAAGGCCCAAAGCTCGCCCACGGTGGCCGCCACTTGATCGGATCGGAAGCCGAACCGGTCTTCGATCTTCAGGGCGATATCCATGCGTGCGAGACTGTCGAGCCCGATCTGATCCAGCGCCGTGTCGGGCAAATGCTCCTCTTGGCGGAGAGGGCGTCCCAGGTGCTCTTCGATGATTTCGCCCACGGCCGCGCGGGTGGCCGGCTTGATCTTGTCGACGTCGATGTCGGCCGCGGCGGGCGGCTCGGGGAAGTCGAACTTCCGCCGGCCGAAAAGCCGATGGTAGGGGACGTACGCCGGCGTCTCCGGGCCTTCGCGGTTGTACCAGGATTCCAGGCGCCGATTCAACGTCTCGCGATCTCCCACGGGAAGCTCGCCCCGATCCACGACCTCAACGCACATCGTCACTTCGCGACGCGGCGCGAAGAAGAGAAGGTTCAAAGCAATCCACGCCATCGCTCGCAGCGTGCACTTGCCCAGGTCGGGATACTCTCCCGTTTGAGCGAAGCTGAACATGCTCCCCCACACGCCGCGAGTGCGGACCAGCACCACGTTCACGTGAGGGCAGCGCTCCAAGATTTCCGAGGCGGCGCGGGCGGCGCCGACCACCTCGCGGCCGCGCCGTTGAAGGCGGCCGGAGGGGTAGATCAGGAAACTCTCGCCCTGTTCGAGGCCCTCGACGACCGCGTCGATCATCGTCAGCGTTCGCTCGCGCGCCCCGCGGCTATGCTCGCCCAAGTCGGGGACTTCCAGCGCGTTGATCGCTCGCATGATCGGATAGAGCGCCGGATTGCGGTAGGTTCCCGCGAACACCAGCGGCCTCACGGTCGCCCCAAGCCGCACGTGACTGAGCACCAAGGGCGGGTCGATGTAGCCCGGGTGGTTCGGCATGATCAGCGTAGGGCCTTCCACCGCACCGAGCGCTTCCAGTCCGACGACCTGCACTCGGTAGCGGAGGCGGAGCACCAGTCGAGCGAGAGTCCAGAGCAATCCTCGGAAGAGCTGCCACATCGGCGACTCCCTGATGTGTGTAAGCCGGATCGTTACCCGCGCGGTTGCACGCCGTCTTGCCGTGGGTCTGCCGGAGGAGTTCGGCCCTCGTTGTGGAGACCCTCTCCATGATCCACCCAGGCGGAAAAATGGGCCGCGTATCACGCCGGAAGGAAAGCAAGCCCCCGATCCGGGGATTATCCATCACCAATAGTGGCAACACAAGCCGCGGCGAAAATAGAGACTTGCGCCCCCCGGCCGGGCTGGCGAAGAGGTCGTCGGACGGCATGGCGGCCGGCCTCGACCTCATTGCTGATTCCCGCGGCCGGATGGTATATGATGTGTCCCCAACCGCACCAACGATAAGAAGGGCCCGGACTGCCGATGAGTACACCCCGATCGAACGAGACCCAACCGGCCGGCGCACGCCCCCAACTGCTCCGTGCCGTGGTGGCCAGCACGGTGGGCACCACCATCGAGTGGTACGACTTTTTCCTCTACGGCTCGGCGGCGGCGCTGGTCTTTCCAAAGCTTTTCTTTCCCCAGCACGACCCGTTCGTGGCGCAGCTCCTCTCATTCGGCACGTTCACCGTGGGGTTTCTGTCCCGTCCGCTGGGCGGGATCATCTTCGGCCACATGGGCGACCGCAAGGGCCGCAAGGCGGCGTTGGTCGCCACGCTGCTGTTGATGGGCATTAGTACGCTGCTGGTCGGCCTCGTGCCCACGTACGAGCAGATCGGCGCGATCGCGCCCTTGGCGTTGGTCGTCTTGCGATTCTTGCAGGGGATCGGCGTCGGCGGCGAATGGGGCGGGGCGGTGCTTCTGGCGCTCGAGTCGGGTCATCGGGGCAAACGCGGCTTCTACGCCAGTTGGCCGCAGGCGGGCGTGCCGCTGGGGCTGCTCTTGTCGACCGGGGTCCTGGCCCTCTTCGCGGGCAGGCTCTCCGAAGAGTCGTTTCTCGCCTGGGGCTGGCGAATCCCGTTTCTCCTGAGCGCCCTGTTGATCGCGGTTGGGCTCTTGATCCGGATCTGGATCATGGAGACCCCCTTGTTCACCCAAATCAAGGACGAGGATCGCGTGGCCGAGGCGCCGGTCGTCGAGGCCCTGAGGCGACACTGGCGCGAAATCCTGCTGGCCGCCGGCAGCCGCGTAAGCGAGAACGCCTGTTTCTACGTCTTTGCCACCTACGTGCTGGCTTACGGCAAGAATGTGCTCGACGTCAACGAGTCCCAGGTCCTGCTGGCGGTGAACCTGGGGGCGGCCGGAGCGTTTTTCACGATCCCGCTGTTCGGTCTCCTTTCGGACCTCTGGTCGCGCAAGGGCATGTACCTGGCCGGGAACCTGCTGCTTGTGCTGTTTGCCTTTCCCTACTACGCCCTGATGGCGGGCCGGTCGACGGGCTCGATCGTGGCCGCCACCGTCGTGGCCCTGGCGGTCGTCCACGCCATGCTCTACGCCGTGCAGGCCTCGCTGATCCCGGAACTGTTCGGCACCCGGCTGCGTTACACGGGGGCCTCGCTGAGCTACCAGCTTGCCGGTCCGGTCGCCGGCGGTCTGGCGCCGCTGATCTGCGTCTGGCTCGCACACCACTTTCCGGGGCAATACTGGCCTCTGGCGACGTACCTTATCCTGATCGCCGTCGTTTCCACCGTCTGCATCTGCCAACTCAGCGAGACGGCGCGCAAGGACATCAGCGCGCCCGATTGAGTGAGCAGGGTGGGGCGACTCTAGCGGTTATTCCTAATATTCCGGCCGCGGTCTGCCGATCCTACCCAAGTGGTAACCTCTCCTTTCGGAGCTTGGCCAAGGCGCAGCCTCGTCACGCTGGGTCGGCTTGCCTCGAAAAGGTGGTTAATACGTTCAATTGGCAAAAAGGGGGGGGAACAGTGGGCTGGGAGAAGAGAGGATGCGCCGGTCGGATAGTCGTGGCCTGCCTGCTACTGGTCGCTTTTGAAGGCTGCTTTTGCCGGCCCAGACACGGCCTGATCGTCCGTGGGGACTTTGCGCTGGAGCTAAACCGGATCCCCTGGTTGGCGAGCCGCGGCGATGTGTACCAGGAAAGCTCCGCAGCCGCGCTCGACTGCTCGGCAGGCTGCTCGGAGGACGGTGCAGACTCGCTGGGCTTGCCGATGGTGCCCGAGGTCGATGCGGACGCCTGCCTCGGCGGCCGGTGTAAGACCGGCGCCCTCTGTCGCCATTGTAGCCACCGGGGGGCCGGGGGGCCGCCTCCGTCGGCGGTCGCCGAAACGGGCCATTCCCGCTTTCACCCGGTGCCGACCCGTCCGGTGTTCCTGCCCCCAACCGACCGCTACGCCGCCGTTGAAGCAGAAACCGACCGGAGCAAATCGGACCAGACACCCCCCCTCGCCAGCAGGACGAACCGGCTCCACTGCCGCCGGCTACGGAGGTGATCCCCACTCCGGCTCCAAACCCCACCAACGGCTGGAAACCAAAGGATGGCAGCCCGGAGGGCACGCGTTCGACCGGGGCCAACGCAACCTCTTTTCCGCCGATGGAGCTCAAAGTGGGCAAGATCCTGCGGGGGCCAGCCTGATCGAAAACCTGGCAAGGACCGGACGACCCAACCAGGCAACCTTCAGCCCGATTTCTCGCTTAGAAACGATCACTACTTTACCGTAACCCCCCCTCACCTCACCTCCATGGGAGACTAGGTAGTTTGTTCCGCGTATGACGGCCCCGGTCAAGGCGTCGCTGGCGTAAGTCCGATTTATCATGGGTGTCCTGTACAACGCGCGGACGCGGACGGGTTTGTGTCCGAACCCGGTTGACCCGGTAGCCGCGACGTTTTCCTCACTAGCTCCGATGAGCCGCCCATGCCCGACCGACCTGTTCTCCTGCCGCCGGCCTCTCCCTGGGCTGTCCTGCTGTGTTTGGCAACTTTCGGCGGCGCCGCGATTCTGTCGGCTCCCGTTCATGGCTCCGATCGGCGGCGGACTCCGATCGTCGAAGTCGTGGAAGCCGTATGCCCCTCGGTCGTCAACATCAAGGGCGAGAAGACTCTCGGGGCCAGCGGGGCCCAGGTGTTGCAGGGTGAGGCCGCTCGTCGCGTGAACGGGATGGGTACCGGCGTGGTCATCGACCCGGCCGGTTACATTATCACCAATCATCACGTGATCGATGGCGTTCTCGAAATCCTGGTGACCACCGCCGATGAGCGGGAGTACACGGCCAAGCTGATCAACCGCGATCCCGACACGGATCTGGCCGTCATCAAGATCGACGCGGCCGAGCCCCTGCCGGTGATCCGAATCGGAACCTCCCGCGACCTGATGCCCGGCGAACCGGTCGTGGCCGTCGGCAACGCCTACGGCTACGAGCACACCGTCACCCGCGGAATCATCAGCGCCCTGCACCGGGCCGTCCAGGTGAGCGACGCCCAGTACTACGACGATCTGATTCAAACCGACGCGAGCATCAATCCCGGCAACTCGGGTGGCCCGCTTCTGAACATCGACGGGGAGATGATCGGGATCAACGTGGCCGTGCGGGCTGGCGCACAGGGGATCGGGTTTGCCATCCCTGTCGACAAGGCCGTCCACGTCGCCGCCGCCCTGCTGGCCGCCCACGCCGGCCAACGAGCCTGGCACGGGGTCGAGCTGGAAACCGATGCGCCGCAGGGAGGATCGGAGCCGGTCGTCCGCTCGGTCGCCGGCGAGAGCCCCGCTGAAGAGGCCGGCCTCGAATCGGGCGACGTCATCACCAGGATCGGCGACCTGGAGATCGAGCGGGCGCTCGATTTCCACCGGGCGATGATCGACCTCGACGTGGGCCAATCGACGGACATTGCGGTCCGGCGCGGCGACGAAACCCTCAACCTCACGCTCACCCTGGCCAAGACGCCCGGCCGGCTGAAGCCCGCCGTCGGCCCCTATTGGGACCTGTTGGGCGTCGAGCTGGAACCGATCCCCGACGACGAGTTCCGCCAAAACTACCGCACCCGCTACCGCGGCGGGCTGAGCGTGACCGCCGTGCGACCGAAGAGTCCGGCCGCCGGGCACGGAATTCGCAACGGCGACGTCCTGGTGGGGATGCACGTTTGGGAAACGGTCTCCCTGAAGAACGTCGACTACGTCGTCGACCGTGTCCTCACCCAATCCGACTCGCGTTCGCTCAACCCGGTCAAGTTCTACATTCTTCGCGGCAGCGAGACCCTCTACGGCTATCTGCCGATCCCACTGGCCATGCGAAAGACCGTCCAGCGCTAAGCGGGACAAGGAAAAGCCTGCACGGTCGGGTGCCACTGGCGTCTCGCCAGTGCATCGCCAAGCAGCCAGTGCCACCCAATGCCGTGCTTTCACGGCAGGACTGGCGAGCCGCCAGTGGCACCCAGCCCGTCATTTCGATCCTGACGGACCCAGGGCCTGCTGCCGGTAATCCGG
>JBDRTC010001285.1:0-7118 GCA_043824335.1 Planctomycetota bacterium
GGAACACGGTGTCTACCGAGCGCCGGTGAGTTTCGTCTCTTCGCCGTGGAACGCATACGGCTCGCGCCGTAGCATATTGTCTCGCACGTCCGCGGCGCCCGCGGGTTGAGGATCCGGGAGGGTAGCCGCAACACGACATGCGCGTAGAGTTGCCTTTGACGAGAATGCCTTGCGTTCCGGTGCTACTCGCCACGCAGATCGTACCGAGTCCCATCTACTCATACGTTTCGTGACGCGCCTCGAAAAGCGACCGAGATAGATGGCATTCGAAATCCGTGCCGAATACGGGTGACCACGGTCAATGGCATGCCCTGAGAATCGAGATGCCACCGCAGAGGGGCCGTTGCCGGTCATTAGGGCAAGGTTTCCTCGGACTCGCTACGACTCGACTCTTGGCCACACGCGTTCGGCCGAGATTCTCACCGAGAGACGAATTCAAGTCCAGATTGTCGAAGAGTTCGTGCGGATGAGCTTCTTGGCTAAGACGCCCTATTCTCGTCTGCCGAGGCTCCGCCGAGCTGTTAGATGTGTCCGTGGAAAGTCAACGGCCCGGATCGTTCCAATAGTCGGCCCGATCGCCCCATGCCCCGGGCAAGATGGATGGGAAACCGGGCAATCGTCGACAAGAGGGGACCTGTCGGGTATGTTTTGTGGCTGGATGGGGATTGGAATCACTATCATTCAAAGCGCCGAAGCGAATTCGGCGGCTTTCTTGAACTGACACTATCGACTGCCTCGTGTTACTCCAGACACACGTGAGAACCGACATGCCGTCGTCCGACCACGCTGTTGACGAGATGTTGCAGACAGACGTGCTGGTGATCGGTGCCGGAGTCTCCGGGTACTGCGCGGCAATTCAGGCCGCTCGGGCGGGGTGCGAGGTGGTACTGCTGGAGAAAGACGAGGTGCTCGGCGGCAACTCGGGCCCAAACTGCGGCGTCCACATCACCGGTGCCGACCGCTATCACCACTACAGTAGTGAGACGGGACTGATCGCCGAACTCTCGGAGCAGCAGGCATGGTGTCGGGCGCAGACGCAGGTGTCGCCCGGCACGCTCAACTGCAATATCTCGCGCCGCTGGGAGGCCATCGTTCAAACGGCGCTGGAGGCCGCCGGTGTGCGCGTGCTGAAGCGTCACTATGCGACCAGCCCGATCGTCGAGCAGGGACGCATCGTGGCGGTCGTGGTCGAGGACTTGGCGGCGTTCCGGACGAAGCGCATCGACGTGCGTCACTGCGTGGTCGAGGCTTCGGGCGATGGGGAGATCGGCGTGCGTGCCGGAGCCGGCTACCGTTATGGACGCGAGGCCCGCCGGGAGCACGGCGAGCGGTCAGCTCCGCTCGAAGCCGATCGGCTGGTGCAAGGGACCAGCCTGATGGCCATCGCGCAGAACGCGCACCGGCCGGTCGAGTTCATCCCGCCCCCGGGACTGCCGCCCTTCCAGGCTCGGTTGTGGTTCCATCAGCCGGGCGACGGCTGGCACGAGCGGACCTTCCGCGAGGACCGCGATCTGATCTTCTTGTACCTGACCGAAACGGGCGGCAACCGGGACACGATCCGTGACGACGCAGCAATCTACGAGGACCTGCTGAAGCAGCTTTGGGCCGAGTGGGACCACATCAAGAACGGCCCTCATGCCGAAGACGCTCGGACCTGGGACCTGGTTTGGGTCAGCCCCAAGGCTGGCAAGCGCGAGAGCCGGCGTCTACTGGGCGACGTCATTCTGACCCAGAACGACCTTGAGGCGGGCCGCCACTTCCCCGATGCGGTCGCCTACGGCGGCTTCGACATCGACATCCACGAGCCGCACGGCGACACGGCCGATATCGTGTCGTACTCGATCCCGCCGCTCTATTCGATTCCGTTGCGGTGTCTGATCTCCAAGGACGTCGAGAACCTGCTGTTGGCCGGGCGGCTGGTCAGCACCACACACATTGCGCACGCTTCAGTCCGGGTGATGCGAACCGGGGCTGTGATCGGCCAGGCAGTGGGTATGGCCGCCGCCATGTGCAAGGCACACGGCTGTATGACTCGCGATCTGGCCCGGCGGCACGTCGACGAACTTCAGCAACGCCTACTGCGGGCCGACGCCACGATCCTGAACGTCGCCAACCGCGACGACGACTTGGCACGCTCAGCCCGCGTCGCGGCCACCAGCCAAGAGACGTTCAACGACCAGCAACCTGCCGCCTTCCTCCCGCTCGACCGGCCGCGGGGACTGGTCCTGTATGACTGGCCGACGAGCCTACGATGCGTCGAGGTGTACCTGAAGAACGACAGCGCCGAAGCACGGCGTGTCGAGGCGAGCTTGCTGCGTACGGCGCACGAACGGCGTTGGAGAACCCACGCGGAGTTCACGGAGCACCGATGGCATGATTTGCGGTTGGAGCAATTCGAGACGGTTGCCGACGCGACCATCGAGGTGCCGGGCGATTTTGAAGGTTGGCTGCGGCTGCCCTTGGCCAACACGTTGGAACTGACCGCAAAGGAACCGACCCGAGAGGAGGATCGGCTGCTGGTCGCGCTGGGTTCGTGCGACGGCCTATTGTGGGCCCAGGCCGACCGGCCGTGCGAGATTGCGGCCGTCGTGGAGCGTGACGAGGCCGATCCGGCGTGGCGTTTCACCTCCGACGGTCCCAGCGAAGGGGCGAAGGTCGAGTATCCCGATCCGAACATGCCGTCGGAGTGCGAACCGCCGGGCAAGCGGCTGCTGGTCCGGCTCGACCCCGCCCCACTGGTGGGCGAAGCGACCAATGTCGTCAACGGGTACTCCCGCCGTTTTTCGACCGCCCCGACTAACCTTTGGATCGCACGGCGCGGCGAGCCGTTGCCGCAGAGCCTCACACTTGAGTTTCCCACGCCGGTCACCTTCGACACGGCCCAACTGACGTTCGACACGATCTACGACGACTACCACGACATGCCCTACAACTACGGCCCTCGCGCCGCGGGCATGTGCGTGAAGGACTATCGCTTGGAAGTGCGCCAGGGCGACCGATGGCGCGAGGTGACGGCCACGCAAGACAACTACCACCGCTTCCGCGTGCACCGTTTCGATCTGGTCACCACCGCCTCGCTGCGACTGACAGTGTCGGCCATCCATCAACCAGATCGCTATACGGCCCGAGTGTACGAAATCCGCGTGTACCACGACGCTGAATAGCACATGAGTAGGTAGGACCACATGAAACGATCAGCACTGCTCGCGGCGGCCATAGTCATCTCGGCGATGCTCTCAGGGGGATTCGTTCACGCGGGGCCGGTCGAGATCGTTGCAGTCGAGCCGACGCCCCTGTTTCCGCGCGGCGAGCCGCTGATGCAGGTGGCCCGCCTGACGGTGAACAATCGGAGCGACAAGGCCGTCGAAATGCGAGCCAAGGTCACTCTGGGAGACGCACCGCCGCACGAGGCGCCGTTGAGCGCCTTAGCGGCGGGCGAGTCGGCGCACGACATTCTGGTTCCCGACACGCGCGTGGCCGCGAAACTCCGCGTCGAACTGATCGACAAGCGACAAGGAATCGTCGCTAAGTACGAAACCGCCTGGCAGCCGCAACGGCACTGGACGTGCTATTTGGTGCGCTCGGCCCACACCGACCTCGGCTACGAGGGGACCTGGTTTCACAAGCAAGAGGCCGTGGCACGGTACATCGAAGATGCCAAGAGAATCCGGGACGAGATCCCGACCGATTCGGACGGTGGGAAGTATCTTTGGACCATCGAGCACCTCTTCTGGCTCAACGAGATGTTGGGCGTGCGACCGTGGTCGTGGTATCGCGGTTTGGCCGAAGAGATCAAACGGGGGGAAGCGGCCGTCAGCGGTGCGGTCTGCGGCGTGCATTCGCATTGGCAGGACACCGAAGAGCTTGCCCGATCGATGTACTTCGCCCGACGCCACGCCAAGGATCGCCTGGGGTTGGAACTCCCGCTCTACCTGATCGTCGACAACCCGAGCGTCGCGTGGCCGGTGGCTCAGCTCTGGGCCCAGGCGGGTGGGCGTTACGTGATCGACTGCCGGCAGGGATGGCGCACCGGCGGCAACGACTATCGCTTTTCGGCCCATCAGACGCCGTACGTCTTCTGGTGGACCGGGCCCGACCGGCGCCATAAAGTGCTGTTCTCCTATTCGCTGGGCTACGGTTACGCTTGGCAACCCGCCCTGAAAGAGGGCTGCGACGCGCTCGAGAAGCGGTTGATTCCACGTCTCGAACAGCTCCAGTCGGGCGAATGGGGACACTACCCTTACGACATGTTTTTGATGTTCACCTACCGCGACCACCTGGCCCCCGATCGTGATGAAGTCAAGCACGTGGCCGACTGGAATCGCCGCTGGCGATATCCTCGCCTTCAATACAGCGACCCGGCGGCATTCATGGCCGACATCGAGCGCCGCTACGCCGACGAGATTCCAACGCTCAGCGGCGACATGAACAACTACTCGGCGGACTACGCCGCGATCAACAGCGACAACTTCGGCAAGAAACGCGTCGCCGCCGTTCGGCTCGCCGCCGCGCAGAGTCTTGCCGCCATCGCCCGCTTGCTGGAGCCGGGCTACGACACGGCCGATGCGGCGTTCGAGAAAGACTTTTGGCGGCTCTGTGAATACGCGGAACACTGCTGGCCGACCGGCCCCGCGCCGCAAGACTACATGGAGGCCAACTTTCAACTGTTCAAGACGCGCAATGCCAAGCGCGTCGCCCGAGCGGCCGACGCGCAGTATGCCCGGGCGGCGGCGACGGTGGCGTCGAAGATCGCCGCGCCCGCCGGGACCGTTGCGGTGTTTAACCCGACGGCCCATCGGCGAACCGATTTGGTCACCGTAGCCGTGCCCGAGGCGAAGGGCCGTTTTGTCGCGAAGGATCGGGCCACCGGCAAGATCGCGCCCGTGCAACCATGTGGCGATAGGTTGGCCTTCGTTGCCCAAGACGTGCCGTCCTTTGGCTACGCGACCTACGAGGTTCTGCAAGACGAACCATCGGCCGGCACGCCAGGGGACGCCACGGATCTGCGGATCGAACCCGGCACGATGGAAAACCGTTTCTACCGCGTACAGTTCAACGACGACGACGGCACGATCGACAGCATCTTTGACAAGCAGTTTCAGCGGGAACTGGTGGACTCCTCGGCCCCCAACCGGTTCAACCAAGTGATCTACCAGCACGTCGCCGCGCCGCACACTCGGAACACGCTGGGGTACTTCCGCGTCCCGCGCAAGGCGACCGTGTCGGTCGAACAGACCGGTCCGGTCATGGCCGCCATGCGAGTGGAGACTGAGGAGCCAGCGTCCGGGGCGAAGATCACTCAACGGATCACGCTCTACCGCGACCTGCCGCGTATCGACATCGTCGACCAATTGCACTCGGTCGACAAGATGTGGTGCGACGAGCGGACGATGGGCAAGGAATACGGCAAGATCGGTACGCGGTACAAGGACAACCTGTTCGTGGCCTTTCCGCTGAACGTGCCAGAGGCGACCATTCGCGCCGATTACAGTATCGGCACGGTGCGACCCTACGACGATCAACTGCGATTTGGCTCGCACGACTATCTGACCGCCCACCGGTTCGTCGATTGCACGGGTGAAGATTTCGGTGTCACGTGGACCTGCCGCGAAGCGCCGGCGGTCCACTTCGGCCAGATTCGTTACAACCGCTTCGCCTACGACTACAAGCCGGAAAAGCCGTGGCTCTACAGCTATGCCATGAGCAATCGCATGGCCGGATTGGTGTGGCATCATCCGGACCGCTGCAATGCCGACATGCACTACTCGTTGACCACACACGACGGCGATTGGGCGGCCACCGCCAATCGCGCCGGCGACGATCGCTTTCAGCCGCTGTCGGCCGTCGTGATTGCCGAAGATCAAAAGGGGACGCTCCCGGCCACTCAGAGCTTCATCGAATTCGATCAGCCGAACGTCCGGCTGCTGGTCTTCAAACCGACGGCGGTACCGGGCCGGGGATTCGTCCTCCGTGTACTGGAGACCGATGGCCGCGAGAAGACCGACGTCCGCGTGCGTCTGCCGCTGCTTGCGTTAGGCAACGCTATGCGCTGCAATCTTGTAGAAGACGACGAGGCACCGCTGAAGCTGGATGCCGACGGCCGTGGCTTCGCTCTCACCCTGGGGCCGAACGACGTACAAACCGTGCGGCTTGTCCCGCCGGGGCACGTGCCGGGCAAGGTCGTTGCCGTCAAGGCCAAGTCGCTGAGCGACAAGGCCATTCGGCTGTCGTGGCCGGCTGTCGAAGGGGCCGCGTGCTACAACGTCTACCGTTTGCCCGCTCCTGGGGAGAAATCGGTGCTCGACAGCTTGGCGGCACAAACCGACAAGACCGAACTGCTCGACGATTGGCTCAATCTGGGGACCACCTGCTGCTATCGCGTGCAAGCGGTCGCGCCGGGCAATCTGGCTGGCGAACTGAGCGACGAGGTGTCGGCCGCCACGTCGTCTCAGAATCTCTCGCCGCCGGCGCCGGTTCGCGACCTCGTGGCAATCGAACGTAACTGGGAACGGGCGATCGTCACTTGGCAGACGAGTCGCGAAAGCGACGTCGTGGCCTACGAGATTTTCCGCAGCCAGCGGCCAGACTTCCCGACCGACGAGGCGCATCGCATCCACACCGTCGACGAACCCGAGAAACTGACCCGGCAACTCTGGATCGACGCGAACGTCGAGCCGACGAAGACCTACTTCTACCAGGTCTTGGCCGTGGACTGCGAAGGGCGACGTTCGCCGGAGTCGTTCGTGAGGCAGGTCACGCTTTCCGCCCACCCCGGGCCGGTGCGGCCCGAGCCGCCCGAGGAACTGCCGCAAGTGATCGACGGCAGCTTTCCCTCAAAGGCTTTGGGACGAAAGGTCCCTTACGCCGTTTGGATTCCATTGGGCGAACCGCCCGCCGGCGGATGGCCGGTACTGCTGGTGCTGCACAGCAACGGGCGGCACTGCCGCAGCCTGCTGGAACTGACCGGAGGCATCCAGCCGCCTTTCCGAGGATCTGCTTTCCATTTTCGCCGAATTTCTCTCCTCGCCGGTCGGTCTGGCGGACGGCGGTCGGCAGCTTGAGCGAGGGCCGGTGAGGCGGTCGCCGCCGGTCTGCTCGTATTCTTCGCGCGCCGCAAC
>JBDRTC010001286.1:0-9092 GCA_043824335.1 Planctomycetota bacterium
GAACTCCGCCTCCGGCTTCACGCGGGCCAGTGCGTTTTCGACGGAATCCGACCGCTCGGCGCCCCCTTCGACCACGTCGATCCCCATGATGGCCACGTTGGAGGAAAACTTGAAGTTGAACTGCTCGCGGTCGTCCGGGGAAATCACCACGATCGTTTGCACGACGTCGTCCCGGTTGAGGAACCGCTCGGCCGCGTGAAGCCACACCGCCCGGCCGCCCAGCGGAGCGAACGGCTTCTTGTAGTGCTTGTCGTGAAACCGGCTGCTTCGGCCCGCGGCGGGTAGAATCACGGCGAACTTGGCCACGGCTAGTGACTCCCTTTCGGCTTTCGGGGGCGGCAGCCCATTGAAAAAGGGTGCCACTGCTGGCTTGTCCAGCAGTGCTGTACGAATTCGCCCGAAAATCACTGCTGGGCAAGCCAGCAGTGGCACACAAATTGCCGGAGAACTACTTTTTCAACGGGCGGCCTAAGCCTCATTGTGCCGTTTGGCGGCACCCCGTCAAGGCAAGCCCACGATCGATCAATACGGATCGTCGCGTGTGAGGGGACGCATGCCGACGGCGCTCCCGCGCCGCTGGTACCACCGTTTCCAGAGCGCGACGCGTTCGGTCGAACTTGTCGGCGCCGGGTTGGCTGCCGCGGCGACGTCGTGGCCGACGACCCGCGGGAGGGCCTCAAGAGCGGCCAATCGGGTGCTCTGCCGGTCGTCGAGGAGACGCACCAGCGACGCGACGAACGTTGCGTCGGCTATCTCGCCCATGCTGACGGCCACCTGGCGACGCACCCCCTTGTCGTTGCTGTAGGAGAGCCGCTCCAGTGCCGCGGGGCCCGAGGGATCGCCGAGCCGGCAGAGCGCGGCCGCCGCTTCCACGCGCACGGTCTCGCAGTCTGACAGGAGGAGGCGTTGGAGCGGCCCGGTGTCGTCGATTCGTCCCGAGTTTCCCAAAGCCCTGGCGGCCGCCCGCACAACCAGTGGGTCTTCGTCTTCCAGTGCCGGCAGGAGGACGTCGACGTGCCGGCGGGTGAGGCCGGAGTGGGCGCCCAGGTGTTCGCACGCGCGTCGGCGGACCTCGGGCGAGGGATGGCTGATCGCCGCGGAAGCCAGCCGGACCGCCGGCTCGCTGGGGTCGGTGGCGACGGCCGCCAGCACGTTCTGCCAGACCAACTGGTCTGTTTCCGTCACGGCCAGGGTGAAAAGCCGCCACGTGGCAAGACAGCCCAGCGGACGCTTCCTTGTCAGGTCGGCCAACTCCTCGGCCGCCCGGCGGCGAATCGACACGTCGTCCGACGGCAGCCGGTCCAACACCGCGAAGGCCGAATCGCAGTCCGGCAGCACCTCCCGATAAACGATCTCGGGCAGTATCTCGTGGCGATCCTGGGCCAGGCGTTCGAGTGCCTCGACCAACTCCGGGCCAAGGGCGACCAGTGCGGCCCGTGATCGGCGGCGGAGCGACTCGGCCGCGACCGGGTCGGCCAAATCCCGCAGGCATTGCTCGACCTCGGCAACCGTTTCGGGCGAGACGGTGGGGGCGAGGGCAATGGCCGCCGCGGCCAGGACCTCGGGATCGACGAAACCGACCTCGCCCCGGAAGCGGCGTTCAAGCTCCCCGAGCATCTCGGCTCGCCGCTGGGCCGGGCCGCCGATCGGGAACTCCGCCGCCGGCGGCCAGAGGGCGGCCAATTGCCCGGCGGCGTTCTTTCGGGTCATGTAGCCGGTCTTGCCCATCGCCCCCAGCAGCACCGGCCCGGCCTGCTCAAGCGGCCACTCGGCAACCGAGGCGACCGTCTGCCGGCGCACCGAGGCGCTGGGATCGTCGATCAGTTCATGCGCCAGGCCCGCTCCGCTGCGATTGGGATAGCCAACCAGCGCCCGGGCGACCTCGAGACGGACCCGCCACGACTCGTCGGCGGCCGCATCGAAAACCGGCTTTTGGGCCCCCGACGCCGCAAGGGCCGAAACGGCCGCAGCGCGGATCAACTCGGCACGGTCGTCCCGCAGCCGCTGGAGCGTCGCTTGGGCCTCGGCGCCGCCCAGCGATCCCAAGGCCTTGATCGCGGCAATGCGGACTTCAAGATCGCAATCGTCCAGCGCGGCGCTCAGGTGCTGTTGGGCCTGCGGGTGGCGCCGGCGAGCAAGGCACGAGAGCGCGGCGGCCCGCACCCGGGGATCGGGGTCGGCCCGCAAGTCGGCCGCTTCGACGGGGAGCGGACCGCGTTGCCCTGCACTCCAAGCTTGCACGGCTTCCAGCCGAACCTCGGCGGCCCGACTTCGCAGTGCCTCGACGACCCGCGGGTCGTCGGCCGGGTCCACGGTCTTGGCCAGACTGCGAATCAGCTCTGCGTGCAGTTCGGGGACCGGACCGGCATCGTCCGCTTGCTCCCGCCGTCCGTACTGATCGATCAACTCACGCACGATCGCTACCGAAGAGCGATCGGCGAGGCCCCCCAAGGCTTCGGCGGCCGCCAGCCGGATCGGGAGTTTCATATCCGGCGTGCCGACGGCCCGGGCGAGCTGCTCTCTTGCCGAGGCGTCGCCCCGCCGGGCCAGGGCGATGGCCGCGTTCGTGGCCACGATGGGGTCTCGGTCATCCAGCGCGGCGTGCAGGCGGGGAAGGCGCTTGTCGGGTCCGGCGAGCAGTTCCTCCAAATGGGGATACCGCCACCGGTAGTCCGGCCCGCCGGCGACTTCCTCTTGTGGTTGTGTGGCGCGAATCCAGGAGTCGTCGCGGGCAAGGATCGCCCGGCCGTCGAGAGGCGGCACATCGGAGGTTTGATAAGCGGGACTCGCCGAGACCGTTGTCGGCGCATCTGCTCGCCCAACCCGGTTGAGGCTTGGGAGTCGGGGTTCTGACGGTCCGGCAAGGGAAAACCCGCGACATCCGACGACCGCTGCGACGACGAGCAGGCCCCCGGTGAGCGCAACGCCGCAAACGATTCGCGGCGACCAAACCGATGCGTTGGGCAAATCCATTTGCCGGTTCACGATTCCGATCTACGAAGAGACAGGCAGGAACGGTTCGGGCGCGACTTTCTCGTCTGGCCGGCCGGCTACGGGTTCCCCTCGGCCGCCGGCTGGCCGGCGCCCTCGGGCTGGGTCGTGTTCGCCGGCTGACCGTCGCCGGCGGGCGGGCCGGTTTCCGTGGCTTGACCGGCACCGGCAGGTGGAGCGTTCGCCGCCGCGGCCGGACTCTTGTTAAGCTCTGCTCGGAGAAGGGCCAACTGCTCCCCGAGTTGGGTGCGGAAATCCTCTCTCTCCAAGTCGCTTGTGTCACAGAAGTCGAATACGCCGTCCACTTGTTTCAGGAGCGCTGTGACGAAGTCGCTGTGCGGGGGAGCAGTGGCCAAGCTGGCGACTCCTCCCTGAAACGGCCCCTCCGTACTGATCCTGTCCTTCGCTTTCAGGCTGGTGAATCCAGTCAAGACCGCTTCGAGATACGCCTTGAGGCGTCGCCGGTTGTTGAGTGTCTCGTCTTCCTTCTCTTCTTCGCCGCGCCGCGTTCCATAGGCCCCGCCAGGCCCCATCCCCGGCATCCCCCCCATTCCATCGTCTCCCGGCATTCCCGGCATGCCCGGCATGCCTCCGCCGGGGTCTCCAGGTCCCGGCATCATCCCCATTTCCATCCCCATACCCATGCCCATACCCATCGCACCCCTTCCGGAAGGCGTCGACCGCCGACTTTTCCGCTGCTTCAGTTTGTCCTCTTCCACCATGCGGGCCAGTTCCGCGACACAGGCGTCGGCAGCCAATTGTCCCAGGCCGGTGGCCAACTCTGACGCGTCCAAACCCTGGGCGCCCGGATAGTCGAGATTGCCCAGTGCCCGGGCGGCGGCCGACCGGGGAAGCATGTCGTCGCTCCGGTCTTGAAGCACGGCGGCGAGGGTCTCGACCACGGCGTTATTCGGACCGAGATCCTTCAGCATTCCCAAGGTGTCGATGGCCCGGGCGCGCATCCAAACGTGACCGTCGACGGATCGCCCGGGCGATGCCTTGGATTCGGCCAGCTTGCGCATCTCAGGGCCCACCTGCGTCGTGCGCATCTGGGCATTGGCAATCCCAAGCTCAGCATGCCGGACAATACCCAACAGGGCGGCGATTCTCACCGCGTCGATCTGATTGGCGTCCTTGAATGCTTCTAAGAGCACGGGCAGCGCCTGCGGGAGGGGCTCCGGCAAGTCGCTGGCCCTGGCGCCCTCCTGGGCGTTCAGCTCGGCCACGCCCAGCATCGCGTTACAGCGCGAAGCCGGATAGCGAGCAGGGTCCTTGACCATCGAGCTCAGGTAGTCCAGCGCCAAGGCGGCGAGTTGATTGTGGACGGCTCCGGCCTTCGCGGTTTTCAGTTCGTTGCGGAGATCCCTTCGGCAGTCCGGCAAGTTGAACTCGGGCTTCTTCTCCAACTCCGCCAACTGATACGGGGCCCCCCAACGAGCCAGAGCGTACTTCTTGTAATAGTCCTCGAACAGGGCTTGCTGGTCCGGCGGGACACTACCGCCGCGGAGTATCCTCATGATGTCATTTCGCTTCGTTCTGAACGTCGCGTCCACCTCCGTGGGAGTGCAATTCTTCGCCAAGCCTGTCGGCTGCGCCGGCGCCGGGGCGCCGGCGTCCTCCGCCGCGGCCTCGGCCGGGGCTGCGGCCGGGGCTGCGGCCGGCTGGCCTTGCGCCGGCACTGGCTGGGCGAGGAGACTCACGACCGCAATCACGACCGCGGCAATCGCAAAAGGCGAACGAGCCGCGGAACCGGAACGATAGTGGTTGACCGTGCGCATGGGACTGCTCTGCTCCGTCGCCGAATGGCAATTTGGGGAAGCCTACATCATGTATGCTAACAGCCGTCTCGCCAAGTTGTCAAGTTGTGTCGATCACCCCAGCCGCGGCGGGTTTCCTGGTCTTCCTTTGACAGAGGACTCGCCGTCCACTCAGGTTGGCATTGGAAACCCGGGTGTACGGCTTTCCCGGAGAAAACAGGACAAATGGGGTTTTTGGAAAAGGAAAAGGCGGAAGGTGGATTGAAAGCCCACGAGAGTGCGTCTACTGACACCCCCCCTGTTCAGGGAGGTCCTGTTTGGACGGCACCGCTTTGAATTTCGGAGCCCGGCACCCCGCCGGCCCAGGCAATGCTGTGCTTGAACCGGATGACATCTGAGCTCGCGGGGGCCACGGGCGTCCACCCCGCCACTGGCGAGACGCCAGTGCCACCCTACCGCTCTCATCGGACTTCGCGGGACCGCCGGTCCGGACCTTTGCATCACCCCAGGTCATGCGCTGCGAACACACCAGGGCCCAGATGGCTCTTGGCCGGTCTGCTACGTGGGCGGGTTGGTGAACATGGTTGCGAGGATTATGACCCCGGCGAGCATGATCAGGCCCGGCACGAGCCATATCTTGCGCCACAGGAACTTCCCGTCGGCGGAAAACTGGTCCATGACGATGCCGGCCGCCTGGGTCCCCAGGAAAAGGCCCACGCCGACGGTGGCGGCGAAGATCAACGCCTGCATCGAGCTGCGGATTTCGGGACCGCCAACGCTTTCTGCAAAGATCTGGCCCACGATCATGAAAAAGACGTACGCCAGACCGTGCAGCGCCTGCGAAATGACGATGAGCATTCGATCCTTGGCGGTTACGTAAACGACGTACATTACGAGCCAACACCCGGCCCCGATCGTCAGCGTCCACTTGAATCCCAGCTCTCCCAGAAAAAGGCCCAGCAAGAAGAAGGTGGCGATGGCCTGGGCGGCCTGGGCGATCGCCATCGACGCCGGCACGTTCTTGCCCGGCACTCCAATGTCCTGCATGAACTGCGCAGTTCCCAGGAAGTAGAACTGCATCATCCCGGCCACGACCATCGAGGTCACCATGAAGATCAGGAAGTTGGGGTCTTGCAGTGTGGAAAACGCCTTGATAATTGGGATCTCTCCCGTCTGGGCCGGCTCGTTGGTGGGCAGAAGCCAGATGCAGCAGACGCCCATCACCACCGACAGGATGCCCGCCAGGTAAAGACAGTCGTTCCCTTCGCCCTCGGTCTTGAAACGCCACCGCCAGCCGGTGAGGCCGTACCCGACCAACGCCCAAGCAACGGGGGCCCAAATAAAGACCTTTCCCTGCGTCTCGATGTCCGCCACCTGGGAAAACAGCGCCGAATTGACCAGCGGCAGCGTGGCCGCGTAGCACATCGAGTAGGCGAACATCACGCCCACCAAACGCCCGAACGTCCGTTCCCTGGCCGCCATGATTAGGAGCACCGCCCCAATCAGGTGCGCCACGCCGAGGATCCACTTCGTGGCAAACCACTGGTCGGCCATCTGCCCGGCCAAGAGCGGCGAGACAATGCACGCCAACGGCAGCGTGGCATAGACCCAGCCGGTCTGCTTGCCGGTCATCCCCAGCGGCCCCAGCAGCCGGGCGGCCAAGACCGGGGCCCACGCGCCCCACACGGCGTACTCCAGGAACATCACCACGCTCAGAGGGATGTAGACGCTCAATTCAACGCTCACCGGGTGCTCTCCTTATCTCGCGATCGGGAAACCTCGGAAACGGTCGGCCGCCTTGATCCACGCCGGGGGCGTGTCAGGCTCAGCCCAGACGGTCGGCCCTCATCGTAATGGTCACGCTGTGGCGAGTCAACGTTTCGCGTCCAGAGCGTCGCCGGGAAGAAGTAACCGAGATCCACCCTGATGGGTGGGGCGCTTAACAGCCCGTTGAAAAAGGCGAGTTCGACCTACTTATTGAAGCTCTCGCGGCTTGCCGCGGGAGCTTCAATAATCAAACCGGGAAGGCCGTTCGTTCTTAACATCTTCCATGGCAGCAGGTTGTGTGCGTCGTTGCAGGATGAAAGCAACAATCCGCTTCGCGGCTTGTTACTTTCATATAGGTCGAATTCGCCTTTTTCAACGGGCTGGTAAGGCTGACCGTTCCCACACACCGGGAGCACGATTGCCGAAGCGTGGTCCGCGTCGTGATGCACGGTGTTGCGGGCGATCCGCTCGCGACGGTCGTTCGGGTCGGCGGTGTTGCGGTTGATGTCAAAATTGGGGAAGTTGCTGCTGGCGAGGTAGATCTGGATGCGATGCCCGGTTAGAAAACGGTTCGCCGCCGGTTCCAGCGGGAACTCGATCCGGTAGACCTCGCCCGGCTTCATCAGGTTGGGCTTCTCGAAGCCGTCGCGATAGCGGGCGCGGAGGATGCCTTCGGAGACGGGAAACCCGTAGCCGCTGGGGTAGTCGCCGCTCTTCGGGTGAACGTCGACGAGCTTCACGTAGAAGTCGGTATCGGGGGCGTCGGAGGAGACCCAGAGGACGATCTTGATGTTGCCGGCGATCTCGACGTCGCGCTCCAAAGGCGGCGTTTGGTAAACCAGCACGTCGGGCCGCTCGACGATCGGCTTGCCCTGGTATCCGTGGCCGGGGAGCGTCTCAAGGTCGATCTGATCGCGTGGCCCCATCCCGGCGAATCCCGAACCGGCCGCGGGGCCATAGGCGATGATGCAGCGGCCGTTGCTGGAGACCGTGTTGCTCGGATCGTACGTGTAGCTCGTGGAGGCCTCCTGTTGAGTCGGCTTGGTTCGCCCGAGCGTGCCGTCCTGGTGCAAATAGAGCGCCGTCGCCGTGGCGGTTTTTGGCGGCCACTGGTTTCCCTCGATCCACGTGCCGCCGTGGTTCAGGCGACCGTTGGCTGCCCGACGTCCGTCGCCCCCGCCCATCATGAAGAATTTGACCGGCGGGCCGAGTTCGACATTCTCGTCGCCCTTCATCCAGCGGTCGAACCAGGCAAGCTCCAGGTGGAGGAAGTCCTCGTAGGTGGCGATTCGGCCGCCGGCGTTGCCAAAGTTCACGTCGCCCACGGTGGTGCGGAAATTGTTGTGCGTCCAAGGGCCGATCAGGAGGTGTTGGTCCTTTCGTCCCATTTCGATCATCTTCTGATAGCCGTCGCTGATCGTGCGCGGATACCAGTCGAACCAACTGGTGACCCAGAGGACGGGCATCTCGGGGAAGGAGTCGAAATATTCGTCCATGGCGAAGCCGGGGTGGCGCCAGAAGGCATCGTAGTCGTGGTGCTCGAAATAGAGCCCGAAGGCCGCGTCCTCATAGGCTGGAAAGCTGGCCAGCGGCGTTTTGCCTCGCTCCCAGGGGATCCGGGCGCACCAATCGAGGAAACTCGGGCCGGGCAGCATCGCCCGGACTTCTTTGGCCGCCGCCGGGTCTTTTTGCGCTTCCTGACTGCTGGCAGTCACGTTGAGGACCCATTTGAGGAGCCCCAGGTGCAGGGCCCCGCCGCATCGCATGCTGTAGTGATAGGTGTTCGTGGGGCCGTGGTGCGGGATCATCGTCACCAGACCCGGCGGGTTCTGCGTGGCGGCGTGAAACTGCACCCAGCCCATGTAAGACGGCCCGTGCATGCCGACCTTCCCGTTCGAGGCCGGGTGCCGGGCGAGCCAGGCGATCGTGTCGCAGCCGTCGTTCGGGTCGTCGCGAAAGGGGTAGAACGTGCCCTCGGAGTTCCCGCGGCCTCGGCAGTCCTGGACCACAGAGAGATACCCGTGCTCCGCGAAGAATCGCACTATGTCGCGTCCCCACGACGACTTGCCGTAGGGCGTGCGCATCAGAACGACCGGAAGCTTGTCGGGTAGCCGTTTGCCACCTTCCGCGGGAAAGTGAAGATCGGCCGCCAGCTTCACCCCGTCGCGCATCGGCACCATCACGTCGCGCTCGACGACGACCTCGTAAGTCCCCGGCGAAACGCCCTCCGCCGCGGAGCACACGGTCTGGTCCACCGCCGACATGAAGAACGTTCCCAGCACTCCAATCGCGGCGATTCGCCGGGCTGCGCATAGCCGTAGTCGATTCATGGATCGGTTTTCCATAATCAGGGTTCTGTGAGAAACAACTTTCCCGTTTAGCTGCCGCCGGTACGGCGGCATGCGGTTGAAAGGCCTGGTACGATGCCGCCGTACCGGCGGCAGCTAAACGGCAGGGTGTCCGAATCGGAGGCTCATTCTTCAGCGGTTGATCTCGCAGTGGGGCAAGGTCTCCTGAATCTGCTTGGCGCCGTTCTTGGAAATCCCGGTCTGGCCTATTTCGAGCACCGTGAGGTTC
>JBDRTC010001287.1:0-2312 GCA_043824335.1 Planctomycetota bacterium
CACTAAGTTTCATCGCGACCACCGACGTAGCACTTTGTCCGGGAATACTATATGTCCCGGAGGGACAACCGGATAATAGCCCAGCGATTCATCGCTGGGTTGACGTAACGCGCGACCAGCCGCTGCGTCCCGTAGGGACGATTGAATCGTCGCGTTCTCCCTTCAAGCGTCCCTACGGGACGCACAAAACGCCCGCGTAATGCCCGGCTTCCCAGCGATGAATCGCTGGGCTACTGCCAGGCGTCCCTCCGGGACGCCAGGCTTGCCAGCGATGAATCGCTGGGCTTTTCCCAGGCGTCCCTCCGGGACGCAAGTGCTGGTCTGCTCCCAGATTGTGTTCTCGCGAGCGTTCCAAGCTTGGTGCCACTGACAACTGACCGCCGCTCACTTCCTCTTCGCCTGCACCACGCGGGCCAGCCGGGCGAGGTCTTTGACGGTGGGGCCGGGCTCGAAACGGCCGTCGGCTTGGAGGAGGGATTGGACCCGGTCGTGAAGCGGGGGGCTGATTTCCACCAAAAGATGGCCGCCGGGGTTGAGGCGCTCGGCCGCCTGGGGAATGAGCGATTGGATCACCTCGGTGCCGGAGGGCCCGGCAACCAGCGCCTCGCGGGGCTCGAACTCGCGCACGTCCCGCGGAAGCGACTCGATCTCCGCCTCGGCGACGTAGGGCGGATTGCTCATCACGAAATCGAACCGCCGCCCCGGTGGCACTGCCGAAAACAGGTCGCTCTCGATCAGCTCGATTCGCTCGGCAACGCCGTGCTCCGCGGCGTTTCTGCGCGCGACCTCCAGCGCCGCGGTGCTCTTGTCGATCGCCGTCACCCGGGCGCTTGGCAGGTGCTTGGCCGCCGCCACGGCGATGATGCCGCTACCCGTTCCCACGTCGCAAATGGCGATCTCGCGGTCGGCCGGCCGCTGGCGGGCCAGATCGAGCAGGGCGACCACGAGAAACTCGGTTTCGGGCCGCGGGATCAGAACGTCGGGCGTCACCCGGAACGAGAGCGAGTAGAACTCGCGGTGCCCGACCAGGTAGGCCACCGGCCGGCCTTCCGCCCGGCGGCGGACCAGTTCGCGGAAGGCGGCCCGGACCCGCTCGCCGGGCACGCTGTCGAAGGTCGTGTAAAGCTCGATCCGTTGGCAGCCGAGCGATTCGGCCAGGAGGATCTCGGCGTCGAGTCGCGGGCTCTCGGAGCCGTGCTGGGCGAGGTAATCGGTCGTCCAACCGAGCAACCGGCCGACGGTCCAGGCTTCGGTTTCCGGCATGCGGCTTCTTGCCTCACAACAGGACTTGCCGCGTCACTCGAACGCGCCGAACTGGTCCCGCAGGTCCTGGCGCTCGTGTTCCATCAGGGCGTCGACGACCGGATCCAGCGCCCCGGCGATGATGCTGTCGAGCTTGTAGAGCGTCAGGTTGATGCGGTGGTCGGTCAAGCGGTTCTGCGGGAAATTGTAGGTGCGGATCCGCTGGCTGCGGTCGCCCGATCCGATCTTGCTCTTGCGCTCCAAGGCCCGCTTCTTGTCTTCCTCTTCCCGCTTGCGGTCGTAGAGGCGGCTCTTGAGGACCCGAAGCGCCTTGACGCGGTTTTTGTGCTGGCTTTTTTCGTCCTGGATGGCGACGGCGAGCCCCGTTTCCAGATGCGTGAGCCGGACGGCCGAGGCGGTTTTGTTGACGTGCTGTCCGCCGGGGCCGCTGGCGTGGTAGATGTCTTCCCGATAGTCGTTGGGGCCGAGCTCGATTTCCACGTCTTCCGGCTCGGCCATCACGGCCACGGTGGCCGCCGAGGTGTGAATCCGGCCCTGGGCCTCGGTTTCCGGCACGCGCTGAACGCGGTGCCCGCCGCTCTCGAATTGCAGGTGGCGAAAGACTCCTTCGCCTTCCAGGCCCAGCACGATCTCCTTGAACCCGCCCAGCTCCGTGGGGCTGGCGGTGAGGACCTCCAGCTTCCACCTCCGGTCTTCGGCGTAGCGCCGGTACATTTCATAGAGGTCGCGGGCGAACAGGCCAGCCTCGTCGCCGCCGGTCCCGGCCCGGATCTCGAGCACGCAGCGCGTGCGGTTGGCGTCCTCGCCGCCGATGGTCATGTCCAAAAGCTCGTTCCAGATCACCTCGCGCTCCGCTTTGAGGTCGGTCAACTCGGCCTCGGCCAGCTCGCGAAGCTCGCGGTCGGGACCGTCGATCATTTCCGTTGCCTCGACCATCTGGGCGTTGAGCTGGCGAAAGCGGCGATACTTCGTCACCAGCTTGTTGAGCGACCCGTGCTCCCGGGCGACGGCCGACAACCGCGCCGGCGAGGTGAGCACCTCGGGATCGA
>JBDRTC010001288.1:0-4944 GCA_043824335.1 Planctomycetota bacterium
CCGTGAGGCTGCCCCGGTGCTTTTCGAATCGATCGCCCAGGACCTGCTCGGCCTCGGACGTCTTGGCCAACACCCGCTTGCTGGTGACTTCGGAAATGTCGTTAGGTTCCAGGTGCACCTGTAGGGGAAAACGGTCCATCAGGCGGGCCAATTCCACCCGCGAGTCGTCCAGGCCGCCGACCAGTTCGTTCAGCTTCTCTTGCGAAGTGACCACGACCCAGAACTTGCCCTGGCCGACGCGTCCCAGGGCCTGGACGATCCCCTGTAGGTCGAGCATCTTGTTGACGGTCCGCGCCACGAATTGCCCCACTTCATCCACGACGAAGACCAGGCTGCGGTTTTCGCCGCGGCGGGCGGTGAGTTCCTTGCAGCGATCGGCCAGGTGGTTCGGGCTGACGTCGGCCCGCTCTTTGGCGCCGCGGATCCAGGAATCGGGCGACGAATAGGTCTCCGGTTCCATTTCGTGCATCACTCGGCTCGCCTCGTTCATGGCGAAGGCGATCAGGTTCTTCGCCTCGTCCCAGTCCTTGCCGGGATACAGCGTTTTGTAGACGCTTTGGAACTTCTCCAGGCGGCCCGCGCCTTCGAGCGTGATTTCCAGTTCCGCCAGGTCGAGGTCGCTGGCGTAGCCGAGATGCTCGAGGAGTTGCCGGTACATGATTTCCGTCAGCATCTGATTGCCGTGCATGACGCCCCGTTCCGTGGCGACGTCGAAAATCACGGCTTCCGTGGGGATCTTCTCGACAATGGTCTTGATCAGGACTTGGACCTTGGGGTCCCCGATATGTTGGGCGAGCAGGTCGCTGGTCGTATCGGCACCAAGCGGGCGGTTGGCCAGGGCGAGCCCCAGCAGCTTGGCGAAGCTGGATTTACCGGAACCGAAGAAGCCGGAAACCCAGACGGCCATGCGCTCGCCTGGTTTGTTGGGGGCTTCGCTGTACGCTTCGAGGATGTCGGTGAAGTTGGCGAGGATCGTCCGGGTCACGACATATTCGCCGATTTCGTCGCGGATGACCTCTTCGCCGGTCTGGTCGACCTTGATCACCTCACGAATAGGGCGATGGATGTTCCGAGCAAACACGTCTTTGATTTTCTCGACTGCCATGCGAAATTTCCCCGTTACAAGATGCGGGCCCGGTAGTTGTGCTCTGCCTCGTGGATGCCCATGAATCGCAGGCCGGCCGGCCCTTCCAGCTCGCCCGGGTAGAACAGTACACCGGGGGCGTTGAATTTTCCTTGAAAATGCTCGATCAGCGTTGACGTGCGAAAGCAGGGGTACAACGCCCCGGCCCTCGTAAACCACAGGATGTCCCGCAGCGGATCGGTGTTTTCGGGAACCATGCGGAGCACGATCTGGTCGAGCGGTGCATATTCACTGAGCACCTGGTGGACGGTCTGGGCCACTGTCTTGTGGCCGAGGGTCCGTTCCGCCTCGATCAGGTCCTGGATAGGCGCTTTCTCGTCCAGGGCCGTCATCATGCACTGCATGAGCGAAATGTTGGTGACATGCTTGCCCCGTTGCTCCAGACGCGTCTTGAGCAGCGACAATTCCTGGCGAAGCTGAAACTCCGCCGACGGATCGTAGAGGAAGATGCACAACGGCATCTCGCGGTAGGCGCTGACGTCCGGCCGCGGATCCTCCTTCATGAGGATGGGCTCCAGGGTTTCGCGGAGTCGTTTCTTCCAGTCGCTCATCCGGCCCTACTCCTTGCGTAATCCGCGGCCGTGCTAAACGGCAAGGTGAGTTCCAACAGGCTGCCGGCTCGCTCAAATCGCAGTTTGCCGAACTGGTGCAGGCGGAGCAGTTCTTCCTCGACTTCGCTGGGCCGCATCAGGAACAGACGCCAGTCGTCGGCGTCCACGACCCGTCGGGTGCTCTGGTACTTGTCCATCAGGGCGTGGAGCAGATACACGAGACTCTGATCGGGTAGGCGGTAGGGTTCGAAGTGTTTTACCTGACGACCGCGGAGCAAGTGGAAGTCGACGGCGGAGCGCAGCAGGCCGGCGGCGCTGGCCGCAATATTCGTGTCGCTCCACATTGACCGGTCTGCCGGCAGGTGCGACTTCAAATAGGATCGCAGGTACTCCCGGGCCGCCTCGGGTTTGATAAGCACGATCCCCTGCTCGTGTAATTCAAACAGCCAGCTTTTCAGAAAATCGGTCAGCAGCGGATCCGTACGGCTCAAGTGCCACAGCAAGGCAGGCCGCCAAGCTTCCAGGTCCCAGCCCTGTTGGGCGAGTTCGACGAGCGGACGATCCTCGACGAGCGGATCGAAGCGTCGCAACAGCAGTTTGCCGAAGTCATTGAGCCAGCCGTTCGAGGGGGCGCCGATCGGGTTCGTTTGCCGGATCCGCCGAACGTTGTCCGCCAGCGATCGGCTCAAGTCCCACTGCTGGAATGCGCGGTACGTGGGTTCCACCATGGCACCCTTGGTGGCGAGAAACGACGAAGACTGGAAATCCTTGACCGTCATGGGCCCACCTCGTCGATGCGGGCGTAAGGGACCGCCAGTTTACCAGGTTCACCACGCCAAAGCCCAGCAGCCAGGAGCGCGATGGTCTCGTCGGTGACTTCGCGAACCGCAGGTAGAGGCACCGACCGGGCATCGTCAGCGCGTTTCAGGCGTTTCGCTTGTTCGAGGTTCGCTTCAGATGCCAGAGTCAAGCTGCTGAGCACGTCCAAGAGGTTGCCGCCGGCTTGCTCGTTGACTTGGTTCAGAAACTCACTCCATTCGTCAGGTGATTCCAGCCACCCGGGCCAAGCATCCTCAATCTGATCTTCGACTTCCGGCGGTAATCGCCAGAGCGTGATCGAATTAGGAGGATCAAACACCTCATCGCACCGATTGGCGGCCACCGCAAACACGGCGCGGGCCCGCGCGAAGAGATGCGTCTTGGGGAAGCCACGGTGGATTGCCATTTCACCGAGGTTGGTCAGCATTCCCTTGGTGTTCCACCACTTGGCCCGGTCCATCTCGCCGAACCGAGCCACGACGAGTCGGAGCTTCATGAGCTGAGCAGTGTTGATCGACGTTTGCGTCACGACCATCGTTCTGATCCGCGATTCTGTTGGAACGCGCCGCTCATCATGCAGACCATGATACTTTGTAGGCGCTGGCCAGAGTTCCCCTTCCGAACCAATACGTTTACTCGGCTTTTTCCCTTTGCCCCCACGACCGACGAGGCTGGACAGACTGCTCTGTTTTCCGAAGCAGCTTGTCCAGGTCACTGACCTTGAACAGCCTGTAACGGTTCATCGGATGCCATCGCACCTTGATCTTGCCAGCCGCCTCCCAGTTGCGGAGCGTGTTCCGAGCCACGCCCAAGTACGCGGCCGCATCTTTGATCCGCAGATACTGGTGCAGTTTGGGCATTCTGAGCTTCCACCTTGGAAGGGTCCATGCATCCACAACAGCCACGATGCCCTTGACGCCATTCCCGCCCCGGAGTTCGGAGCATCGCCTTCTTGAGCTTGGGTCAACTCACGGCTAGTCGCTCCGCATTCGGGGCGGTCTCTTGCCGTCGATTACGAGCAGCCGAGAACCGCAAGACGGGCCAATTCGCCCCCCAATCAGGCTAATGCTTATTGGGCAGATTCAGTTTACTGCTCTCGTGGGGTGCCCACAATCGCCCAATGCCCCCTCTGGTGGGCCGCGTGGCAGTACGGAGGGCAGTGGGGTTGCGTGGAGGTAGATGCGAAGGAATGAATCACCGTCACGGCGAGCACGCCGCAATCCGGCTGAATGACGGCGACCACCTCCACCCGCTGCAAGGGCGCTGGACTTCGAGCAGCCCCGGGCCCCCCGCGACTTGTAAGATTCCACCGTCCACAACACCCGGTTTTGAGCACGCTGAAACTGGCCGGTTTGGCTCGGCAAACGGCCAATTCGTACATTTGGGGCGTTGCCGTGAAGTCGGGGATGCCTGGGAGCTTCCGCGGGAGGAGCGGCTGCGGAATGGCCAAGAAAAAACGCCGTGCGGCGGTAATCACACCCAAGCCCACGGGTTCCGGGCTGTCAACCATGGTTGACGCGGGGGGGGCCACATGGCAGAACCAAGGTGAACTTCTCCGGGAGGTAGTAGGCCATGCCCGCAGTCACTCCTGACGGACTCCGCCGACTGATAGCCGTGGATGCCGCCCTGGCGTCCATGGAGGGGCTACACCGCCCCAGCATGGCCAAGCGGTTAGGGTGCTCTCCCAGGAGCATCCAGAGGGACCACGAGGTGTTACGTGCTCTGGTCGGCGATATGGGGCTGATTGCCTACGATGACCTGGGCAGAGCGTTCCATTGGTATTCTGACCGCCGCAGGCAGGTGTTCTCCCGTTGGTTGTCCGACAACGATTGACGCCATGCACAACCAGCTATCCCACTACACCTTGAACACCGGGCACGGCCGATTGACCGATCGGTGTGAAGTGGCCGACGACGTGCTCGACTTCCTCCGCCCGATTGTCGAGGCCGGCGGCGGGGACCTGCCGATGGGGCTTCGTGTCATGCTCGCCCGCGGCGACACGGGCAGTTACCTCTTCATGGTCTTCCACGGGGAAGCCCCGCTTGTGACGTGCGGGCTGGCCGTCGATGACGACCGGGCGGCGGAGCTATGGCCGGCGTTGCTGGGGCTGGCCGACCAGCTACACGTACCACGGCCGAAGCGGGCGCCGCCCGCGCCGTGGCTCTCTATCGTGATGCTGCCCGGGCTGGCCAGCGAAACGGTGTCCATGCTGGGTGACCTGGAGTGGTGCTTGGCGTGGGCGATTCTGGACGCGGCGTAAACCTTTGCCCCCGGCGGTCCGCAACCCGTTAGTGCCAACGCGGGCCGCCGGGCGGCCCCGTATCCGAAACCTCCCTACTTTCCCGCGAATCCCGAGGTTCAGGATACGGGTACACGAGACCGGACCGAACACGACGCTCGGCCCGAGGCCGGCCCCGGGGGTTTTTCTCG
>JBDRTC010001289.1:0-3836 GCA_043824335.1 Planctomycetota bacterium
CCCGCAGGGAAAATGGGACTGTCCCCCTCTGAATCCGGCTGGCTTTACTTCCCACGTTCGAGCTTCCCATGACTGAACTATCCTCCCAACTGACGACCAAGCGTGACCGGCTCCTCGACCTCTTGCGAAGCTACGGGAGCTGCGCGGTCGCCTTCTCCGGCGGGCTCGACAGCACCGTGCTGGCCAAGGCGGCCCATTTGGCCCTGGGGGAAAAGGCGGTGGCCGTCACGGGCGTCAGCGCGAGCCTGGCGGCCGGAGAGTTGGAAGAATGCCGGGAGTTGGCCCGTCGGATCGGCATTCGTCACGAAACGCTCCAGACCGGCGAAGTCTCGAACCCGGAGTACCAGAAGAACACCTCGGACCGCTGCTACCACTGTAAGACCGAGTTGTTCGTCCAGGTCGAGAAGATCGCCCGGCGGCTCGGCGTGGCCGTGGTGGCCGACGGCTCCAACCGCGACGACCACGGCGAGCACCGCCCCGGCCTCAGGGCGGCCAGGGAGCGCCAGGTCGAAAGCCCCCTGGCCGAGAGCGGGCTGACCAAGCCGGAGCTGCGCCGGTTGGCGGCCGACTGGGAGCTTCCCACCTGGAACAAGCCGGCCACGCCCTGCCTGAGCAGCCGCATCGCCTACGGCGAGCAGGTCACGCCCGAGCGCCTGACCATGATCGACACCGCCGAGCGTTTCCTCGCCGGCCACGGCTTCCAGCCGCTTCGCGTCCGCTACCACAAGGGCGACATGGCCCGGATCGAGGTCTCTTTGGAAGCCCTTCCCAGATTCCTCGACCCGGAGGTTCGCCGCCAGGTCGTCGACGCGCTCAAGTCGGCCGGGTTCAAATACATCTCCCTCGACCTCGAAGGTTTTCGCTCCGGCAGCCTCAACGAGGTCCTCCCCGTCGCGAGCCTGCAAATTCACGCCAAGTGACGCCGACTCGCACCGTCGGACACTCTCGCACCTCGTGACGACGCTTCGCGTCGTCACGCACCGTTGGACGCTTCGCGTCCGTTCTCGATTCCCTTGCACCGGCCGGCGTTCTCGATTCACAAGAACCCTCCCTCCGCGGTTGCGGCCCGTCTCCGCCACGAGTTGATTAGCTCCTCGGGGGCCGTCGCCAACGCCCGCCGCACGCCGCGGAACTCCCAGCCCTTGAGGTGTATACCCCACCGGACAAGCTCCTTCTTCAGTTGGGCCTTCGCCTTCCGCAGCGATGCACGCGCCCGGGCCTGCATTCCTCGGGAGGTTCGCCGCCACCGATTGTGCTTCTGCAGCCGGGCCAGCAGATCGCGGACCCGCCGGGCGAGCCCCTCCGAGCGGCCCAAGTAGATCGACCACTGCCGGCCCCCCTTGCGATAAGCCAGCCGAAAGTAGGGGCCCAGCCGGCGTCCGCGGTACGTCCGCCACGTCGAGACCACCGTCCCCCCGGCGGCGAAAACCCCAGGCGCAGCCGCCACTTGCGCCTCCACCCGCTCGAATCGTGCCGCCGCTTTTTGGTCAACCGATCTCGCTTTTTCCGTGTGGGGGACTCCCTCCGAAAACCTCGTGACGATGCTTCGCGTCGTCACGCCCTCTCGGACGCTTCGCGTCCCTCCCCGATCGGCCCAGGGCTCCCCTTCCCACTGCGGTACCACTCTGACCGCCGCTTTTTGGTCAACCGATCTCGCTTTTTCCATGTCGGGGTCTCCCACTGTGATGATCCCGGACGCCGTTCGACCCTGCTTCGGGGTGGCATGCCCTCGCTTGCGTGGGCATGTTCTCCTCCTCGGCGCTCGGCGACGCAAGCGACGCCATGCCGACCGGCGGCGGATCGAACATCTCCGGCCAATAGGGCGAGTCGGCGGATTCCGGCGGCTTGGGCATCGACGCCCGCGTCCGCTCCAGCCATTGTTGGCGAATCTCCCGGAGCCGTGCCAGCAGGTAGCCGACTTTCACTTTCGAGTAGAGGATCCTCAGGTGCTGCTCGATCACCGGACCGCGGTCCTCCGGCAGCCCCAGAACGGCCGACACCTCGAGATACTCCCGCTTCATGTCGAACTGCTGCAGCACCTCGAGCCACAACAGATGGGCGACCGTCACGCCCAAGGTCATTTCGAGCGGGTCCTCGGCCCTCTCGACAAACCGCTCGTAGACCGGCTCGATCACCTCGGCGATCGCCTGGCGCACCTCGTCGGGCAGCAACTCCAAATCCTCCCCCTCGGGCGCCCAAACCGGCCGCGGCCCGGCGTCGACCCCGCTGCCCTCGCGGGCCCGAGTGCAAAGCCCCCTTCGTCGATCCGGCTCCTGCTTCTTCGTCATCGCACCACTCGCCTCAATCGCGTAAGGGTCCTATTCTCTCACTCGCGCGGCGTGCACGCTCGTTGAAGTCCCGGCTTCAGCCGGCTAAAGCCGGGACTCCAGCGTCCTGGCCGCAGTGCTCGGCACAGGTCTCCTCATGCCTGCCTCGACTCTGGACTCTGGACTCTCGACTCTCGACTCTGACCCGCCTCGATCCTACCGGACGACGCACCACAAATTCCAGCCCAACATTTGGCCACGCTCGCTTAGGGGGTTTGACACTGGGATATCCAAGCGGTATAAAGCCGGATGCCCGCGGGCGGCGCCGACGATTCTGCGGCCGAGTTTCCGCGATCTTAAAGGGCTTGCTCGGAGATCCGTCGGCGTTTCCGTCCAACAAAAGGAACCTTCCCCGTCGCGAAGCAGGGACACTCGGCGGAAGAGGCGTCCGCAGTCCGGCCGACGTCTTGGCTCGCCGGCCCGATGAGCGCTAGGGAGAAACTGTCTAACGCGCCGGAGGAAGCGTGACACCCGATTAACCAACGGCTACAGTTTGAGTTAGGGAAATCAACGCCGTGCGCGTTAGGCCGCAAATCCGCGGTCTACAGGTGATAGGCAGAAACTGTCTATAAACGAGTTACACGACTAGAATCTTAACTATACCCGGTCTGCGGGCAGCAAGTTCCTGCCAGTTTACCATTACACCAGTAAGTCGGGAGGAGTGCCAGCCATGAGCTCGATTTGGCAACGGTTTTTCGGGCGGAAGAAGCCACATCGGCAGCCAGGGGGTGAAGAAGCGCATCCAGAAGCAAACGACGAAAAGCAGGAAGACGCACCTCGATCGGCAAGGGGCGATCCGGAAAGGGACCGAGGCGTCGAACGGGTCCTCGAACTGCTAAAGAGCGAGGAGGTTCCGGGACTGCCAACCACGCCCCAGGACATGTATGCGTTTGACGCCACCGGCCTGAGCCTGACGACTACCGGGCATTTTGCGGTGGCGTATGCGGCCAGTCGCGCTTTAGGAAACCCCCCGGAATCCGCGTGGGGCGCGGCTCTGAAGGACATGATCGAGAAAGTCACCCGGCCCGACGATCCGGTGCAGTTCCGTGTGGATGATCCGGTGTTTAGACTGTTTTGTGAAGCGTATGTTCGGAGCAAACCCGGGCAGCATGTGCCGGCCGACATCATCGGATACTTCGCCAGGCTCGATGAAGCGACGTTCGCCCAGCACGTCCATGCGTGGTTTAGAACATGGTTTAAGAAACCGCGGCGCCAAGTGTAAAGAAGAAGGAGGAGGAAACGATCGCCGGCCCACTGCGAAGGACCGTAACAACCGCATGGACCAAAGCGGCGGATATTCGTGCTCTTTGTTCGCCGCGGACGAATGGACATCCTTGAACGCGGTGAGCAACACAACGATTCGGACTGAATAGCGAGGGCAATATCACTCTACCAGTGTTCACGTCGCTTCACTGTCATTGTAACAGATCGCAACGGTCGTGTAACAAAACGCTGAACCCGAGCGGGAATGGCGGTCGAGCTTCAAAGTGAAATCGACGTGACTCGGCG
>JBDRTC010001290.1:0-4146 GCA_043824335.1 Planctomycetota bacterium
GCGACGATGACACTATCATTGAGCGGGCGCAAACGAAATGGGGCTTGACACCGGAGCAGGCTGAAGCCGCACTCAACGTCGATTTTCCGCCCGGTTACCTCCATCTGAGTCTCAGGGCGATCAACCGACTGTTGCCCCACATGCAAGAAAAGGGCCTCGTCTACCAGTCGGTCAGCGATCCAGAGCAAAGCGCCATCCACGCCGCCGGGTACCTTCGCCGCGACGAACTCCAGCGTCGTCTCTTCGACAGACTTCCAGACCCAGGCCGGACTCGCGATTGCCCGATTGGCGACATTCCCAATCCCGTCGTCAAGCGGGCGCTGGTTGAGCTTCGCAAGCTGGTCAACGGGATCCTCCGCGAGCACGGCAAACCGGCCGAGATCCACGTTGAAATGGGGCGCGACGTCAAGACACGTCCGCACCCGGGAACCGAAGCATATTTCAAGTATCATCAGCAAATCACCGAGATGCGGGAACTGGAGCAACGCCATGAACGGGCAAGAGAGCAGATTCGAGAAGCGGGGTTCAAGCCGACTCGCGAGGCTCGCATCCGCTACTTGCTCTGGGAGGATCAGAACCGCACTTGCATCTATTCCGGCCAGCCGATCAGCGTCCGCCAGTTGTTTGGCGGCGAGGTCGACATCGACCACATCTTGCCCTATTCCCGCTGCCTCGACGACTCGCAAAACAACAAGGTGGTCTGCTTCCGCCAAGAAAACCATGAGAAGGGCGACAAGACGCCCTACGAATGGCTCGCTGCGACACAGCCGGAGCGATATGAGCAAATCTGCCAGCGCGGCAGCAGATGGATGAAAGAGGGCCGCTTCCGCTACGTCAAGTACCGGCGCCTACTTCAAAAGGAGCTTGAGCTGGACGACTTCATCGACCGGCAGCTCAATGACAGTCGCTACATCGCGCGAGCCACCGGGGAGTACCTTAAATGCCTATTCGACGCCGATCTCCAACACCAGGTGCTTGGTCTGAAGGGGCAGTTGACGGCGGAGTTGCGTTGGCAATGGGGCATCGAAACGGTCCTATCGGAGTTACCTGATAGCCCTGCGTGGCAGGAGCAATCGAAACTTCGCCCCGGCGAGAAGAACCGCGCCGATCACCGCCACCACGTTATCGACGCCGTCGTGATCGCCCTAACCAACCGCTCGCGTCTGCAAGAGCTTTCCCGCATCCGTCGAGCCGGGGGCACCAAGCGGACGGGGGAAATCCTCCTCGACCCATGGCCGTCATTCCGGGACGACGTCGAAGCGGCAGTGAGCCAAATCAGCGTGTCCCACCGAGCCGAGCGCAAAGTCAGGGGCCTGTTGCATGAAGCAACATTTTACGGTTCCACCGAACAAGATGGGCATTGGGTCAGTCGTAAACCTGTAGAGGCCCTTTCCTCAAGCGAGATCGAGCACATTCGTGATCTTGGCATTCAGCGAATCGTTGTCGACCGGCTCCGCGAGCACGGCGTCGAATACGGACGCGGCAAGAAGATCGATGCGAAAGTGCTCGCCGACCTGAAGATGCCGTCCGGCGTGCCAATCAAGAAAGTCCGGGTTGTCAAGCCCGAGGCGACGATTCAACCGATCCGCCAGGACACGCCGAATGAGGCGTACGTCAAACCGGGCTCGACGCACCACTTATGCATCTTCGAGTTTGAGGAAGACGGCAAGATGAAGCGCGAAGCGGTTTTCGTTACGATGCTCGAAGCGGCAGACCGGCTCAAACGGCGCGAGCCGGTAATCCAGCGACAACATCCCAGCCGCCCCGACGCCCGGTTCATCATGTCCCTTTCCCGCGGCGAGATGGTCCTGGCCGACTGGAAGGGAGAGAAGAAGTTGCTGGTGTTTCGTACGGCTGCCTCGACTACTCAGCAAATGACGTTTGTCGAACACACCGACGCGCGCCGTTCGAGCGATGCGAAGCCACACACCTGCTACCCAAGTACATTCGCTGGACGCAAGGTCACTGTCGACCCATTGGGCCGAGTGCGCTGGGCAAACGACTAGCGAGCGCTGGCGAGAAGAATTCCAGAAATGACAAGGGTGTAACCGGCGTTCCTCGGTGCTGTAAGGTGGGTTGGAATAGGGTTTTGCGCTGAATTGACGGTGACAGAAACGGCCTCCTTGGGGTAAACATGGGATTTCCAACAAGCATGTTTTCCCCGGCAAGGAGGCCGAGTGATGATCATGGCAGAAATGGCGGCGTTTGACAACGTCAAGGAACTGACCGAGATGGCCGACGATTTGGCGACGTTTGTGCGGCAGGCGGCCGTCGAGGGGACCGCCGCGCACGAGGTGGAAAGAGACGTCTGGCAACGCGTGCTGGCGATGGGTCGGCAGGCAACAGGGTACTTTTTGCAGATGCAGGGTGAGGGTGACGTGGGAGAAACGGTCGAGATGCCCGACGGGAAAGAGCTCCGGCGGCTGTCCGAGCCGCACCGGCGCACGTATCACTCGATCTTTGGGCCGTTTACGCTTTCGCGGTTCGTCTACGGCACGCGGGAAGGACAACGGATCGACTTCGTGCCGCTGGACGCCCGGTTGGAGTTGCCCGAGAGCGAGTATTCGTACGTGCTTCAGGATTGGGCCGGGGCGCTTTCGGTGGAACATGCGTTTGCCCGAACGGCCCAGACGCTGGAAACCATCCTGGGGCTTTCGCTTCCGGTCGACAGCCTGGAACGGATGAACCGCAAGATGGCCGAATCGGTGGAGGGTTTTCGCAGCTCGCTTGAGAAGCCGCCCGCGGAAGAGGAGGGCGAGATTCTCGTGGTCACCGCCGACGGCAAGGGGATTCCCATGCGACGGCCGGCAGATCAGCGGGCGGTCGGCGCGCGTCGCAAGAAGGGCGAGAAGGCGAACAAAAAGCAGATGGCCACGATCGGTTGCGTCTACACGGTCGATCCGAAACATCGCACGCCAGAAGAGGTGGTCGAGGCGCTTTTTCGGGAACGTCACGCGCGTCGGCCGGACGAATCGCCCGAGCCGGTTGCCCAGCACAAACGCGTTTGGTCCAGCTTGACCTACGACGAGGGCGATACGCACGTCGACGCGGAGACGGAGGTGTTCACCTGGATGGCCCAAGAGGCCGGCGTACGACGGCGTGACGGCCAACCGATGGCCTGCCTGATGGACGGGCAGCGCAGCTTGTGGACCTCGTGTGCAACGCACCTGCCGTGTGAGGACGTGGTGGAAATCCTCGATCTTCTGCACGCGACGAGCTACTTGTGGGACGCTGCCTATCTGTTCCACGCGGAAGGGAGTGGCGAGGCGTTGGCTTTCGTACGCGACCGCACGCTGCGTCTCCTTCGAGGCGAGGTGGGCTACGTGATCGGTGGTCTGCGTCAGATGGCGACCAAGCGCGGCCTGTCTGCGGCAAAACAAAGGAAACTGGCTCAGATCTGCAACTACTTCCATCGCAACCGTCATCGCATGCGTTACGACGAATACCTGGCCGTCGGCTTTCCCATTGCCAGTGGGGTGATCGAGGGTGCCTGCCGCCACCTGGTGAAGGACCGGATGGAGCGAGCGGGAATGCGTTGGACGATCGACGGCGCCCAAGCGATGCTCGATCTGCGCAGCACGTACATCAACGACCAATGGTCGTCCCTGCAAACCCACCGCATCCTAAAAGAAACCCAACGCCTGTATCCCCAACGCCACACTCTCCAACAACTTACATCGCAACTGGCTACATAGCGGAACGCCGGTTACACCCAAATGACAAGAATTGCCTTGGATTTCCTGCCCGCCGAATTAGGATAGCCGGTTATAGAGAGGAAACGCACCTATCGTCTCCACGGACGGTCGCCACTCGTTCAACCATAGCTGTGGAGACCTAATGTGATTAAACGCACCCTTGAAATCTCTCAGCTCCCAGCGCACCTTTCTGTCCGCCATCGACAGTTGCTTATCCGTCGCGGGGAGGAAGTTGTGGGTCAGGTCCCCATCGAGGACCTCGGCGTTGTGATGGTCGACCATCCTGGTGTCACCTACACCCACGCCGTTCTGGCCGATCTGGCTGAGAGCGGGGCCGTGGTGGTGATCTGCGGGCCAAATCATCTCCCTGCGGCGATCGTTCACCCCCTTTCCGATCACACCCAGGTCGTTTGGCGAATCCAGGATCAGATCTCCGTCACTGCGCCCACCC
>JBDRTC010001291.1:0-5371 GCA_043824335.1 Planctomycetota bacterium
AAACCAACGTCTCCGGCGTCTCGATCGGAAGGTTCAGAAGCGTGGCATTCATAGGGCCACGCTATAACCAGATTGACCGCCTCAGACCAGATCAATTCCCGCGCTAATCCACCCCAACGGATGGGTTGGACGAAGCTTTACCAGGCAGGTATCCTAAGTCCAGGATTCGGCGGGGTTTCCAGACAGGGTGGCTGAGGGGATTTGAACCCCCGACCCCTTGAACCACAATCCAGTGCTCTAACCAACTGAGCTACAGCCACCACGAGCGGATTGGATCCATGAATATACCGGGCCCACAGCGGGGGGTCAATGGGCCGGAAGGAACCGCCCATCCGGAGGGAAGGGCTCCCTGGCGTAAAGCTCAATAGGGAAACCGCTCGTCGACTTCCGCTTCGGAAAGCTCCACCAGGAACCCGGCCAGGCGATCCACCAGCACGTCCATGAGCCGGCGGCCCTTCTCGGCCGACGCGGCGTGCGGATTGCCAGCTCCGGCGTTGGTGGTCAACAGGTGCCAGGGCCGGGTGATCGAGACCCAACCGCGGTTGACCGCCTCGAACCGCGTGGGGGCCTTGCGGCCCTCGTCGGCCGTGAGCGTGCCGTCGGGATTTCGAGCGACCAGCTCCGGCCAATAGGCCAGGGCCAGCGAGGTCTCCATTTCGCCGGCGTGGTCGTCGGGCTCCTCGAAGATCTCGTGGTACGTATCGCTGAAGATGGTCCACCAGTTGCACAGAAACAGATGGGCGGGGGTCCGCCCATAAAGCTCGCGCAACAGCCCCTTGAATTCGTTGCCGCCGTGGCTGTTTAGGAGCACGATCTTTCGGAGGCCGTGGTTGACGAGCGAATCGACCAGGTCGCCGATCACCGCGTTGAGCGTCGACGGGTTCAGGTTCATCGCCAGCGGGAACTCGCGCTGGTTGGTCTGGGTGCCGTACGGGACCGTGGGCAGGAGCACGACCTTGGCCCCGCGCTCCCAAGCCGCCTGGCAGACCTTCTCGCCGATGAGGTTCCCCTCGAACACGTCCATCCCGTAGGGCAGGTGCAGGTTGTGCGGCTCAGTGGCCCCCATCGGAAGCACGGCCACTTCGTATCTCTGCTCTTTAACGACGCCGTAGTTCGTTTCAGCCAATTTCCAGGGTTGCACGACGGTCTCCGTAGGGCAGGCGCTGGCGGCCCGTTGAATGAGTCAAGTTCAATTAATACCCGAGGGTGCTCCGCACGTACTGCCGGCTGATCTTCAGGCTCTCCCGCAGGGGCCGGGTGAGTTGGAAGCCTCGCTCGTGGGCCAGCTCGATGACCGCGTCGCCGGTGAAGTTGACCTTGCGCAAAGCTTTGCCGATGCCCACGTAGTCCATGTCGCCCTCGCCCATCGCCTCGGACCAGGCGCCGTCGGACTTCTGATCGCGGAGGTGCAGAAACACGATCCGCTCGCCAAAGCGGTGGATGAACTCCACGGGATCGACGCCGCCGCGCACCAGCCAGTTGAGGTCGGGACCGAGCTTGACCTCCGGGATTCGGTCGAGCGTTCCCCGCAAGTCGTGCATGTCGTCGACGACCTCGTAGGTGTGATTGTGCAGGTTGAGCACCACGCCGTGGGCCTTGGCAACGGCGATGATCCTCTTTAAGAGGTCGGCCTGGGCGTCGAACTGCTCGGGTGTCTTTCGTTTTCCGGCACCGCCGACCGAGGTGCCCAACGTCCGTCCGCCCAGCTTGGCCAGCCGGGTGATCACCCGCTCGGCATCTTCCAGGATCGCGTTGTGTTCGGCCCGGTCGAACATCTTCCCGCCGAACGAAGTGCCGAGAACCGGCAGCCCGTGCTTCTCGGAGAGCGACGCGATCCGCTCGACCGCGTCGTCGGGCCGCAGGGCCGTGTGCATTAGCTCGATGGCTTCCATGCCCGCATACTTCATGTCGGCGAAGATGCCTTCCAGGATCGGCGTGATGTCGTATCCCGGCTGCGTGGCCGCGTAGACCCAAGGGTGCGCCCCGACGACGATCTTCTTCTCATCGGCGGATTGGGCGTGAGCCACCCCAACACACGCCGTTGCCGCCATCGACACGGTGGCCGATTGCAGGAACCGCCGCCGCGACACCTTGTCCTGCCCGGAGCCGCGTGGGCGCCGGGGCCGCGCTCTCGGTGAACTATGTTGTCGTCTTCGTTTGGCAGACATTCCAATCACCTCTCGTCGAAAAGACCGCGAGGTCACAGAGGGTACGCAGGATACCTGATCCCGCGTCGAAATGCAAATCCCTCGGAGAGCCGGACGATTGACATCGGGTCGATCGGCCTCTAAGCTCGGATCGGCAAAGCGCACCCACACGCCAAACGGAGGGAATCGGTGATGTTGAAAACATGCGTATTCGGCATGCTGTTGTCTTTCCTGGCCGCGACGTCGAGCATCGGGGGAGAAACGCCCAAGGACACCGACGGCGACGGCATCTCCGACGAGCACGAGGAAATCCTCGGCTCCGATCCCGGCTCGCCCGATCGGTTTCAGGTCGTTCTGGACGAAGGGCTCGAGCCGGAGGAGCGTCGCGCGACCGAAGGCTTCGACGCCACCAAGGACTTCACCACGATCGAGTTCTGCCACGTGGGCGAGGACCGCTATCTATGGCGAGCCACGTTCGCCACCGAGCCGCGCCTGGAAGACACGGTCTTTCACCTCTACGTCGACGCCGACGCCGACGACGAGACCGGCCGCAAGGGACCGGCCGGCGCCGCGAGCACCGGCACGGAGTACATGCTCAGCGTCGTAGACGGGCGCGGCACCTCGGGCTACTACGACCCCGAAGGCAACCGCACCTACGGTCCGCCGGTGACCCACGTCGTCCAGGGGAACACGCTGATCGTTTCGGCCGACGTGAACCTGGGCCGAAGCGACGAGGGCGTTCGCTACTCGCTTTACGTCCTCTGCCACACGATCACTCAGTCGGGCGAAAGCCCGCGCATGAGCGATTCCAGCGGCAAGCGGCTGATCGAAGGAGTGCCCCTATCGAGCCGCAAGAAGGTCATGCGGCCCGGCGACCATGCCGACAATTTCCGCGTCGCGGCCACCTTCGGCAACGATCTCCTTCAGGCCGTGCTCCGCTCGGACGAGACGATCGTCGTGCCGCACGACAAGCTCCAGTTGGACGGTTTTTCGGTCGACCTCTTCACTTCCCGCCGCTGGCCGCACGTGCGGTTCGAGGGCACTCCGGCAAGAGCGTGGACCGAGGCGCCCAAGGCCGGCCGATACCACGTGGGCTTCATGATGTTCGACGACGCCAACGATGAGCGGGTCGTCTTTTCCATCGGCGGGAAAATGCAGGGCGTCGCCGTTGCCAACCAGGACAACAACCGCACCTGGCTCTACTGGCTCCAGGAGCCGATCGAGTTTGCGGGCGGCGAGCGCGTCGAGCTTCGCGCCGCGGGCGCAAGCGGCAATCACGGCATCGTGAACATCCTTTTCTTGCCCAGCCCGCCGGAGGTTCGCGCGATCCGCTACGAGGTGGAGAACATGACGGCGTCGTCCCACGTCGGTTCGCCGGGCCATGTCACCATTTCGTGGACCACCACCTGGCCCTCGCCGACGCATTTCGAGTATGGCAAGGACGCCAACTACGGCCAAACGGTTCAGACCGAGGGCAATTGCCTCGTTCACCGGGTGGTGCTCGACGGGCTCGACCCAAAGGCCGAGTATTACGGTCGGGCCGTGGGAACTGCCCGCGACGGCTCTCCATTTTCTTCGAGCGATTTTCGCTTCCGCGCCGCGCCGCCCGTCCTGCCCGAAACAACGGCCGAGGTCCGATCGGTGCCTGTCAGCGTGCGCAGCTCGCACGAGTTCCCCGTCGAGGCGTGGCCCGTCACCAGCGGGATTCCGTTTCCGCAGGGCGAGCTCGGAAGCGTGGACCACGTCCGCCTTATGCTGGGTGATGAAGAGACGCCCGCCCAGATTCGTCTCACCGCTCGATGGCCGGATGGGAGCGTGAAGTGGCTCCTGGTCACCTTCCAGGCCAGCGCCCCGGCGCAAGGCGAGAGCGATTACCGGCTGGAGTTCGGGCGCGACATAAAGCGGGCGTCGGTTGCCGGGCCGGTTTCGGTCGACGAGGGCTCCTCGGGTGTGACCCTCGACACGGGCGCACTCCGCTTCCGCATCGACCCGCACGGGAACTTGGCCGACGTCCAACGCAACGGCAGCCCCTCACTTGCCGCGGACGCGACTTGCCACTCACGGGCCGCCGACGCCGGCGGTTCGAGCTATAGCACCACGGCGGGAGAAGCCGAGATTACGATCGAAGAGGCGGGGCCGTTGCGGGCCGTGGTCAAGATCGTCTCCCACCTGACCGGCGAGGAGGGCGCCAAGCTGATGCGGATCGAGAAGCGCGTCGAGGCGTATCGCGGCAAGGCGATGCTCCGTGTCCACCACACGTTCGTCGTGGACCGGCCCGAGACGTTCACCAACATCAAGGAATTGTCGTATCGCGTCCCCGTGCTGTCGACCGAGGCGACGTGGCGAGTCCCGCTCGCCGGCGGCCAAACCCTCGAGCTGGGTCAAGCGGCGACTGCGGTCCGGCAGCGGTTCGACGACGAGTACGTCGCGCTTTCAGACGACGGCGAAACGCCCGCCAAGGACCGCGTCACGGGCTCGATCCTCGCGCAGGGCGAGAAGGGCTGTGCCGTGGCGGTACGGGATTTCTGGCAGAACTATCCAAAGGGGTTCTCTTTGCGGGAGGACGGCCTCTCGGTCGATCTCTGCCCAGCCTTCGAGCCCGGCCCGTATGATGCGTTTCCTTTCGAGAAGGAGCAGCACCAGCTTTACTATTACCTTCTCGATGGCCAATACCGGTTGAAGCGGGGCGTGTCGAAGACGCACGAAATGCTCCTCTCGTTCGAGCCGGACCAGAAGCGGGAACAGTCGTGTACGGTCTTCCAACGACCGCTTCTGGCCACCGCGTCGCCCGAGTGGTACTGCGGCGCCAAGGTCTTCTACGACGTGGCCCCCCGCAACGAAAGGCGGTTCAAGCTCTACGAGGAGGCCATCGACCGGAACCTTCAGGGCTACCGGGAGCGCCGCGAGCGCCAGCACGACTTCGGCATGCTCAACTACGGCGACTGGTACGGCGAGCGGGGCACCAACTGGGGAAACATCGAGTACGACACCCAGCACGCCTTCTTCCTCGAATACATCCGCTCCGGCAATCCCGACGCCTTCTTCCTGGGCGAGGCAACCGAGCTTCACCACCGCGACATCGACACGGTCGAGTGGAGCGAGGACCCCAACGAGGTCGGCGCGGTGTACGTCCACCAAATGTGCCACGTGGGCCGGTACTACGACAAGCCCGTGCCCGGCTTCCTGGGATACCCCAGCGGGGGATACAGCGTCAGCCACGCCTG
>JBDRTC010001292.1:0-4444 GCA_043824335.1 Planctomycetota bacterium
CGGGCGTGTTCTGGTGAAGACAGCCGACAAGCTCTACGCGATCGACGTTTACACGGGCCGCCACCTTTGGGAAACGGGCGTCACTCCTTCGCCTGACGCGGACGGTGGGATCGTCGCCGTGGAGGACGCCATCTATCTGGCCACCGGCCGATCGTGCCTGGTCCTCGACCCGGCCAGCGGCAAAAAATCCGGCCAGATCGATCTGCCCGACGACGTGAAGGGACGCTGGACGAACCTCCGCGCGGCCGGCGACCAACTCGTGGGCTCCACGGGTAAGACCCTTGTCGCGATGAACCGCCAAAGCGGCCAGTTGCTCTGGCGACGCGAGTGCGAGCGCACCGTGGGAAGCATCGCCCTAGGCGGTGGCAAGGTCTTTTCGGTCGACTTTGTCAACCGGCGACGGGGCGAGCCCGAGCCGGACACCTCGGGCATGACCGCCCGGGCCTTCGACGCCGCCACCGGCGAGCCACTCTGGGAAATCCCCGGCAATACCGAAGTGCGATACGGCGAACCGCACGACCTGGTGGTCACCTCCAGCGGCGTGTACCGGGCCAGCGACGGCACCCGTGTCTGGAACGCCGGCGGACCGTGGCCGATCACCGAGGACCTGCTTCTGAAGGGCAACAGCGGCGGCTTTGCGACCTACGACCTTGCGGCCGGCACAAAGTCGGCCGAGAAAGACCGGGTCTGGAACAAGCGAGGCTGCACGCTCCTGAGAGCAAGCTCGAACCTGCTCACCACCCGATTCCAGGGCAACGCGGCCTACGTCGATCTTCCCACGGGCGAGATCACGTCGATCTGGAACGTGCGGGCCGCTTGCTCGAACAACCTGTTTCCGGCCAACGGCGTGCTCAACCTCCCCAACCTGAGCGGAGGCTGCACCTGCAACTACATGCCCATCTCACAGGCACTGGTGCCAACGTCGGTGATGGAGTGAGGCGGCGTCGACTCATGGAGGTCATCGGATCGGGAGGTTCAGAATGATCGGACGTGCTGCCCTGGTCGCAACCGCCGCGATGGCGATTGTCGGACATCGAATCCCGGCCGAAGAACCGGGCACACTGCCGGCTGTGGAGGTGGGCCAGGAGATCGAGGCCCTGGTGGTAGCCGACTGGATCGAGCGGGATCGGTTCTTCGCGGCCGGGAACGGCAAGCCGGGCGAGCCGGTGAAGGTGAACGCCCGCGGGGTCACCACGGTCGAAGACGCGGCCGGCGCGGTCGACGGGATCAAAAACGGCCGCTTTGGGTTTCACGTCGAGGTCGGCGAGAAGGACCCGTGGTGGCAGGTCGACTTGGGCAAAGACTACCGGCTCGACCGCGTCGTCATATTCAACCGGACCGACGGGACGGTGGCTCCGCGCACCCGGCACATCGGCATCCAGATCGCCCGCGACGCAGACGCCGACCGGTTTGAATCGGTTTACCAGCACGACGGCACCGTCTTTTACGGCGTGAAGGAGAACGCGCCGCTGGTCGTCCGCTTCGACGACAAGAACGTGACGGGCCGAATCGTGCGGCTTTTCGTTGACGGCGTGTGCCACCTCGCGCTGGACGAAGTCGAGGTTTATCCGGCGGCCGATCCGGAGGTGAACATCGCTTTGGGCAAACCGGCCGACCAGAAGAGCGTCAGCCGCCATTCGGTGCCCGGCACGATGGGCGAAACCCCGCCGCCCGCGGCGCCGGCGGACGGCGGTTTCCGGCTCGCGCATACCCGAGATGTCATCCAGCGGGGGCACGATCTGGCAGCCCGACTGCGGCGGGGGGCCGATCCCAAGCGGTTGGATCCGCTGGTTGCACAAATCGAGAAGCTCGACGCCCGTTTGGCCGAACGTGAAAAGGCCCCAGAGGTGTCCGAGGAGGTTCGCCGAGAGATCTATTTCGAGGCCCGATGGCTGGTCCGCAAGATCGCCTTCTCGAATCCGCTGTTGGACTTCGACAAGCTGCTGTTCATCAAGCGGAACCGGGGCAGCCTGCCGCACATGTGCGACCAGTACTATGGTTTCACCGCCGTGCCGGGCGGAGGCCTGTTCGCGCTGTCGGATCCGTTCAGCGATCATCCCAAGCTGGCCAATCTGCTGGAAGACTCCGTGGTCGCGAACGGTCGCCTCAAGGACCAAAAGCTCCTGCCCGGCTCATTCCTTTCGCCGGAAGTGTCGTACGACGGCAAGTCGATCCTCTTCGCCTGTAGCGAGAACCGCGAGGCCATGCAGTCGTGGGACGAGGTATGGCCTCCGTCGAAGAGCAGCAGGAAGTGGACGCCGACCAACTGCTATCACATCTTCCAGGCCAATGCCGACGGCAGCGGGCTCGTGCAGTTGACCGACGGCCCGTGGGACGACTTCGATCCCTGCTTCCTGCCCAATGGCCGGATCGTGTTCATCTCGGAACGGCGTGGCGGGTACGTCCGCTGCGGAATCCGGGCGTGCCGGAGTTTTAATCTGTCCTCGATGAGGCCCGACGGAAGCGACATTATTGCTCTGAGCTATTTCGACACGAACGAATGGCATCCGAGCGTGAACAACGACGGGATGATCGTCTATACTCGCTGGGATTACATCGATCGCAACACCACAATCGCCCACCATTTGTGGACCTGCTATCCCGACGGCCGGGATCCACGCGCCCCGCACGGCAACTATCCGGTCGAGCGCCAGGACCGGCCGTTTGCCGAGCTGAGCATCCGCTCCATTCCCGGATCGCACAGGTACGTTGCCACGGCGGCCCCGCACCACGGCCATGCCTTCGGCTCGCTGGTGCTCGTCGATCTGCGGAACCTCGACGACAACCGCAACTCCCAGATCACCCGGCTGACGCCCGAGGTACCTTTCCCGGAGGCCGAGGGGCCGATCCGCGAGAACGAGGTTTACGGCACCCCCTGGCCGCTGAGCGAGCATGACTACCTGTGCGCATACGATCCGCAAGCGAAGAACCACGGCATCTATTGGATCGATCGCGATGGCAACAAGGAGTTGATCTACCGCGACCCGTCGATCCTATGCCTCAGCCCGATTCCGCTTCGCCCGCGACTCGTACCGCCGGTGATTCCTGAAGAGACGACGCAGTCGGCCGCCGCGAAGAGTGCGTCGGGCGAAGATCGGCCGGCGACGATCGCGCTGATGAACGCCTACGACAGCGATTTGCCGTGGCCGGAAGGGACCGAGATCACGCACCTGCGGGTGCTTCAAATCCTGCCCAAGTCGACCCCCTCGCGGAACGCGCCGCGGATCGGCATCGCCGAGCAGACCAACGCCCGGGCCGTGCTGGGCACCGTACCGGTCCAAAGCGACGGGAGTGCCTACTTCGAGGCCCCGGCAGGCAAGTTGATCTACTTCCAAGCGCTCGACTCCCGAGGCATGGCCGTGCAGTCGATGCGCTCTGCCACGTACGTCCATCCGGGCGAGCGCCTGACGTGCCAGGGCTGCCACGAGCCCAAGCGTGGACCGCCGAGTAAGCCCGCAGACCTACCCCTGGCTCTGCGGCGTCCGCCATCGAAGCTCGAGCCCGACGTGGAAGGCTCGAACCCGTTCAGCTACGTCCGCCTGGTGCAGCCGGTGCTGGATCGCAATTGCGTGGGGTGTCACCAGGAGAAGAAGGCACTCGATCTGACCGGCGAGATCGAGTTTCGCCCTTGCCCGCGGGACAAGCACAAACAGTGCTGCTACACCCGGTCCTATAACAACCTGGCCGAGAAGTACGGTTTTTACTTTCACGCGCACAGCAGTTGGCTGTTCGGATCGTCACCCGCGAGCGGCGCCAGCCGGACCATCCCCGGCGAGTTCGGTGCCCGGGCATCGAAGCTGATCGAGTATCTCGACGAGCGGCACTACGGCGTCAAGCTCTCCGACGAAGACCTCCACCGCCTCGTCCTCTGGCTCGACTGCAACTCCGAGTTCCTCGGCGCCTACGAAGACGCCGAAGCCCAAGCCCTGGGCAAGGTGGTCATGCCGGGGCTGCACTGATCTCCCCGCCGCAAGCGGCTTGGCAGTGATTTCCGGCGCCGAGAAGAATAGAGGGGTCGGGTGTCTTTGTTTGGTCCTGAATCAGCAAATCAAAGACTCCCGTCCCCTTTTCTTCGTCTTTTCTTCGTCTGTGAATTCATTTTGCATCTACTTAGCAGCGGGCTAGACTTGACTGTATACGACGTCATAGCCGCGGATTAGTCCTCTCATAACCGCACCACCGAAGCTGGAATTCCTCGGGTCGTGGGAGTCGCCCAAATGCTTGGACGGATTTCGACAGGGAGAACGGGTCATGACTACCGAAGAACGAGTTGCACAGTTAGAGAAGTCCATCTGTCGATTACGAGCTTGGCTTGTTGCTTTCGGTACGGTTCTGGTAATTGTCGCCTGTGTGGGTGCGACAGTTCGCGATCGACTGACTTTTGATGACATCCAGGCAGTCAAGGATGTGGCCGATGACATCCAGGCAGTCAAGGATGTGGCCG
>JBDRTC010001293.1:0-6134 GCA_043824335.1 Planctomycetota bacterium
GACGGGCGGGGTGATGCGATCGGCGTCGGGCACTTGCGGGGTCGGCTGGCCCGGGGTCAACGGTGCCGGGGCACTCCCTCCGCCCGGGATGTAGCGAGGGCCGACGACCATGGGGAAGTCAAAATGGTACATCCCGTCTTCCCAGTCGAGCGTTTCGCTGTAGGAGATGGTGATGTCGACCTTTTCGCCCGGCTCAATGTTGGCCACCGACTGCGTGAAGATGTTGGGCCGCTCCTGGTCCAAGAGGCTGGCCACCTTACCGGCCGCCTTGGCCGACTCGTAGATCGCTCGGGCCTCGCCCCGCTCCTTGATCTCGCCCTTGATAACCCGGTCGCCCACGGTCATCGTCATCCGGTCGACTGCGGCGTCCTGCGAGAGCGGAAAGGCGTAAACGGCCTCGATCTTGTCCTCGAACGGGTTGGAAAACGCCTGCCGGACGGTTACCCGGGCGACGAACCCGGCCACGTCGACGGTCACCTCCGTATGCTCAAGCGGGCACGAGCCCAGGGCCTTCCCCTTGCCATCAAAGGCGTCGAGCCGACCCTCGGTGAGCCCTTCGTCCTTGGCCCAGGCCGCCGAAGCCGCCATCCCGAACCCCATGGCCAACAGGACAATCCAGAGAAGACGGGCAGTTTTCATCGCAGAATCTCCCCAAAAAGGTGGTGACAAGCTCCCATCGCCTTAGACGATCCCGGAGCCCGTTTGGTTCCGCGTTCTGGCATTCTGACATGGAGCCGATCCGAGAGGTAGCACAGGCTTCCAGCCTGTGTCACAGCCAGCAAGGCTGTGCTACGAGGGCAGGTTCTCAGATAGGCTCTCGGCCCGTGCTCGTCGATTTGCGTCGTCTTGACGAAATTCACACCACAGGCAGCGTTCCTCGACGTGGCGGGAATCGCGTTTAGCGGCGTCCCCGGCCTAGCGCGGCAGAGCCGCAACCAAAGGAAGAGGGTTCAGGGTTCGGGGTTCAGGGTTCAGCACTTGGATTCAACGTTTGTCCCGAGATTCTGAACCCTGAACCCTCCGCGCTATCTTTCGCCGGTAGTACACGGCACTCCCACGGCAGACGGCCCCACCCTACTTGACTTCAGCTCCGAGATCAAGGATCACGTGAAAGGGGGGTCGGCTCGAATTCTCTGTAACGGATCGACCCTCGGCACGTAGTACGGGTAGACAGGCCCGCATCAGGACGACGCATGACGCCAGCAGAGCCAAGCGACCGGCGCACGTGGGTGCTCTCGGTGCTCGACGAGCACGAGGCCCGGCTCACGCGCTTCGCGGCCCGCCTGCTCGGCGACGACGACGCGGCTCGCGACGTCGTGCAGCACGCCTTTTTGCGGCTCTGCGACGAATCGCCCGAGAGGCTCAACGATCGAGTGGCCCCGTGGCTGTTCACCGTCTGCCGGAACAGGGCGGTGGACATCCTTCGGGCCCAAAAGCGGACCGGGTCGCTGGAAAAACTCAGCGCCAGGGCGGCCGTGAGCAAGGAGCCCGACCCGGCCGTAGCCGTGGAGAAGCAGGAACTATACCGGCGGCTCAACCGACTGGTGGCCGAACTGCCGGCCAATCAACGCGAGGCCGTCGACCTTTGGGCGGAAGGGTTTTCAAATGCCGAGATCGCCGAGATCACCGGCCACAGCGAGGGAAACGTGCGCGTGCTGGTCCACCGGGCCCTCAAAGCGCTCCGGGGGCACCCGATCGTCCGGCAGCTTTTGGACGAAGCGGCGGAAACGGCACAGGAACGGCTAGACAAACCAACGGAACGTGTGTGAGTGTGTGGCTATGAATGTGTTGCGAGCATTTGCACGTGGGTGGCTGGGGCATAGCGCAGCGGTGCCCCAGGAAGTGGCCCCTGGGGCTTCGCTTCGCTCAGCCGCCAGCCACCCCAGTCGTTTAGCGAGTGTTTAGCCCCGACGCTCGCGTCGGGGGATTCTTATGTGGGAGGGGGGGGAATCCGACCATGAACACCAACAACCGCGACTCCGAACCGAGCGAACTCAACGAAGCCCGGCTCACCGCCTATGCGTTGGGCCAGCTCCACGAGCACGAGCGCGCGGCGGTCGAATCCCAACTGGCCGCCCTCGACCCGGAAAGCACCCAAAAGCTCCGGCAAGCGGTCGAGGAAATCCGCGCGCTGGCCGAACACGTCTCGGAAGCCTTTCGTCAAGAGCCGTCCCCGCAGCCGTCGCGCGCTTTGCGTTCGGCGGTGCAACGTCATTTGAGCCAATTGGAGGACACTCCCATGGCAAGGACAGAAGATCCCTCGTCCACGAAATCCCGTCCGTGGTATCGCCGCCCCCGCTTAGCGCTGGCCGCGGCTGCCTGTCTTTTGATCGCGGCAATTCCGGCGTCGCTGTTCATCATTGCCAATGCCGAGAATCGCAAATCGCGCGATCTCGCACTGGCCGAGAAGACTCGGGATCATTGGGTGAATACAAGGCCGATGACAGTCGACAGTTCCGCCAGTGAGGTAACGGAATCCGTAGGCGACCCTTTTGAGGTAGAGGTAGAGCCTCTCGACTATAAGGTAGAGCCTCTCGACGAACTCGCGCTCAAGGTCCTTCGAGGGGACGAGGGCCGCGGTCCGTTGCGCGACCATGCCTTGCTGGAGAACCAGCGCTCAGTCGAAGGGACGACCGCGGGGGCAAAATTCACCGCGAATGAAAACGGAATTATTGACCAATCAAGCCCATTCTGGGACACAGACGGCCTTCTGGATCCCTCGACTTCACCGGCTGCTAAGCCAAGCGTGGATTCCCTCATGACTCCTGGTCCGGGCGTAGGCGGTCCGGGACCCGGGTTAGGTTCCGGTCCTGGACCAGCGGAGGCATTATTCGAAGCAGCCGGCCAGGCTCTTCCTGATGAAGGATCGATCGCCTACCCGGATGCCGAAACTTGGGAGCGGCTTTCCGGACGCCGCCGCGCGAAGCTTTCTGCGGGAGGCGGTGGCGCACCCGCAGGGATGGACAGAGAGGGAATGATGGGCATGGGCGGTATGCCGGGCATGATGGGCGCGAACGCGCTCCCCGGAGGGGCCGGATATGGGCCAGCCCAAGGCATGGAGATGGGCATGGGCGGAATGCCGGGGTCGGGGGCGCCGAGCGCCGGGAGCGTCGATGGGATGCAGCCCGTGAATCCAACGGTACTGGAACGTCACTCTGCATTAGCCCGGGCCAGAATTGTCGAGAATGACGGCAGCACAACTCTTGGCTTCGGGGCACCAGGAAGCTACATGGGCGACCGCCGGGGCGTCCCCGGCACCGAGCAGTACGACGCGATCGTGGAGAACGAGTTTCTGCCGGTCGGGGCACGGCCGCTCTCGACGTTCTCGATCGACGTCGACACGGCCTCGTACGCCAACGTGCGGCGGTTTCTGAACGAGGGCCGGCTGCCGCCCCCGAGCGCGGTGCGGATCGAGGAGATGGTCAACTATTTTCGGTACGACTATCCCCAGCCCGAGGGCGAGACGCCGTTCTCGGTCCAAATGGAGGTCGCCCAGTGCCCATGGAACGGCGAGCACCGGCTCTTGCGCGTCGGCTTGAAGGGCCGGGAAATCGAGCGCGATCAGCGGGGTCCCACGAACCTGGTGTTTCTCTTGGACGTCTCCGGCTCGATGGCCGACCAGAACAAGCTCCCGCTGGTGAAACAGGCGATGCGGCTCCTGGTGGATCAGCTTACCGAGGACGACCGCGTGGCGATCGTCACTTACGCCGGCGAGGCGGGCGTGAAGCTCGAATCGACCAACGCCCAGAACAAACAAAGAATCCTCGACGCCATCGACTCCCTCTCCGCCGGCGGGTCCACTCACGGCTCGGCCGGCATCCAGCTTGCCTACGAACAGGCCGGGCAGCATTTTTTGGAAGAGGGCACCAACCGCGTCATCCTGGCCACGGACGGCGATCTGAACGTGGGCATTACCGACGACGACGCGCTGGTGAAGCTCATCCGGAAAAAGGCCAAAAGCGGCGTGTTTCTCACGGTGCTCGGCTTCGGCACGGGCAACCTGAAAGACTCGAAGATGGAGAAGCTGGCCGACCACGGAAACGGCGCCTACGCCTACGTCGACAACCTCCGCGAAGCCCGAAAGGTGCTCGTCGAGCAGATCTCGGGGAGCCTGGTGACGATCGCCAAGGACGTGAAGATCCAGATCGAGTTCAACCCGGCCGAGGTCGAGAGCTATCGGCTGATCGGCTACGAGAACCGCGTTCTGGCCGCCCGGGATTTCGACGACGACAAGAAGGACGCCGGCGAGATTGGGGCAGGCCACACGGTGACGGCCCTTTACGAGCTTGTGCCGACCGGTGGAGGGACCCCGCCCAGCAGCGACGGCCCGATGCTCAAGTATCAGCGAGTGCCCGAGAAGCCCGCTGCGGAGCTGACCGACGAGGCCAACAGCGGCGAGCTGTTGACGCTCCGGCTCCGCTACAAGGAGCCGGACGGCAAGCGGAGCAAGCTCCTGGAGTTCGTGGCCAAGGATTCAGACAAGCGGTTCGGCGAGGCGTCTTCCGACTTCCAGTTCGCGGCGGCCGTGGCTTCCTTCGGTCTGGTGCTCCGCGGCTCGCGGTACGCGGGCGACCTGACGCTTGCGGCGGTCGAGGAGTTCGCCGTCTCCGGCGTGGGCAACGACCCGGGCGGCTATCGGGCCGAGTTCGTCGACCTGGTCCGCAGCGCCAAGCAGCTTGCGCCCCGGTGAGACCCGTTGGCCGGCCGCGAGACCATTCGCCCCCCTTTTCTCACCAAGCCAATAGGCTCCACGACAGTGTGCCACTGCTTCGCAGAAGCAGTGCACGTCGCAACTCCGCGGCACTGCTTGCCTTGCGGCAAGCAGTGGCACACGCGACGAAGTCTGCCGGGCCGTCACGAAAGCCCCGTCGCGTTCGCAACGCCGCCGGTGTTTTCACCGGGGGCTAAATGGAGGTGGTGCCAAAGGGCACGCAACGGGGCGACGCTTTTTGGGGGGAGGGTTCCAGGGGCGTAGGCCACGCGGCAGTACAGGTCGGCCAGGCGGCGGACGTCTTGCGAGAGCGACCCAGCATGGATGCCAAGCTGCTGGGCGAACTCGTGCGGCGTCTGGTCCGGCTCCCTCGGCCAGCCTCGCTCCCGGGCCCAGGCCTCGAGGGCCTCGAAGCTGTACGAGACCAGGTCGTCGGCCGAGTAGCGGTCGGCGGCGCCCGTGAGGAAGGGGTCGGCAAAGTCGGCGAAGGGCCGCGGCCCTGCCTTTTTCTCGCCGTGTTCGGTTGCGGCCGTCGCGCCGGCTGCTCGGGGCTTACCACCGAAAAGACGATGCCAGAACTCGCGCCATCCCTGAAGAAAACCGCGAAGTGCCGCGAGCACCTCGGCCCGGGAGCGCCAAAGCCAATAGACGACGACGGCGATCAAGAGACCGTAGAAAAGCCACTTGAAGAGCGTCGCGATCCACTGGCCGGCGCTTTGGATGACGGCCTGGGGATCGAGCGGCGGACGTTCGGAGGCCCCGCCGACCGGGCCATCGTCGTCTTCCGTTTGCTGTTCGGGCTCTTCGCTCTGTTCGTCCCGACGTTCCGATTCGCGAGGCCCTCCGCCGCCCGAGGGTCTGGACCGCGATTCACGCTGCTTGTCGGCTTCGTCGGACCGTGAGCCGGCGTCTTCTTCCGACTGGGAGCGGGAAGCACCGTTGTCTTTCTGTTTGCCGTCCCCCGGCTTGGACTGCTCGCCACCCTCACCGCCTTCCGACTCCGGGCCGTCCCCTTTCTTGCCCGATTCCGTTTCGGATTGCGAGCCCCCCTTTCCCTCCTGCGACCCCTTTTGGGAACCTTCACCTTTAGCGTCGGATTCGGAGCCGGCGCTTCCCTTTTCGCCCTCGGGCCCGGGCCCTGAAGTCCCTTCTTTGCCTTCCGATCCGGAACCGGGGCCTTCTTCCTCGGATTTCGACTCCGATCCGCCCTGCGAGCCGGGCTCGTCGCCCTCCGACTCCGGAGGCGGCTCCTGATCCTCCTCTGTCGTGCCGGAGCGGGGGCCGCCCTTGTCTTCGTCGGCCGGATCGCCTTGGGTCATCGCGTGCCGCGACGACTGCCGAGTGGGCGAGTCGACGCTGAACGGAAGCTTGGCAATGTCGAGTTCCGCCCCGGGCCGTGGCAATAGCGCCGAGACGAGCAAGA
>JBDRTC010001294.1:0-3536 GCA_043824335.1 Planctomycetota bacterium
TGCACGTGAGCGACGCGCAGCGCAATGGCGGCGAGGATTTCATTTACCGGCTGTACATCAGGCCGCCGCGTCCCGATTTTGACTTGCGCGTGGTGCCCTCAAGTATCATGGCCCGGCCCGGCGAAACCGTGCCGATCACCGTCCACGCCATGCGGCAAGACGGTTTCGACGACCAGATCGCGCTTGAGTTGGTCGAGCCGCCCCCCGGATTCGTGCTGCGCGGGGGCACCGTCCCGGCCAAGGCCGAAAAGGTGCGCATGACCTTGACGGTCCCGCCGACTGCCACCGAGGAGCCCTTCCTCCTGGAGATGGACGGTCAATCGGTGGGCCGCCGGCAGAGGCGCTTCTCGCGCCCTGCCGTCCCCGCGGAAAGCATGATGCAGGCGTTTCTCTGGTTGCAGGTCGTGCCTGCCGAGCAGTGGACCGTGATCCTCAACGGGAAGCCCGCCGCCAAGCTGCCCGTGGAATTTCCCCCGATCGAACAGCTCAAGCTGAAGCTGGACGAGTCGACTCCGCTGGGCGCTCGATTGACGGGGAAGCGACCCGCGGCCAACGAGATCAGCATCAAGCTGAGTGACCCGCCCGACGGCATCAGCGTCGAGAAGACCACGCCCGAGGGCCCGGGCGTGGTCGCCATGCTGAAGGTCGACCCGGAGAAGGTCAAGCCGGGCCTGAGCGGGAACCTGATCTTCGAGGTCTTCCGGGAGTGGACCCCGAAGCCCACCGAAGCGATCCCCAAGCCCGAGTCGCGCACCACCTCGTACGGCATCCTGCCGGCCATCCCATTCGAGGTGGTAGGGCGAGCGACGCGGAAATAGGAGTTCGAACAGGTTCGACCGAGAATGACCACTTGACGACGAGAACCTTCCGGTTGGGGCCGATCGGCGAAAAGGCCAGTTCGAAGAGAAGTTGCCTCGCGTTCGGGCGGACACGCTCGGCACGCGATCAGCCGCGGAACTGCTTCATCGACGGGTGGTCGAGGAGTTCGAAGCGTTGGGCCAGTTCTCCGATCGGCTCGCCGCGCTGCTCGATTCGCCGTTGGCCGATCGGGCCCAACCGGCCGGAGGCAGACCGCAGGTAGGGGATTCGACGAGGGTCGAGGCCCATCAGCCGTACGGCCGTGGCGTCGACCGCGGGGAGGTTCCTGCCCATCACCAGCAGGTTGGCCCGCTTCGGCGTCCCCATGATCGGGCCGTCCCCTTCCATTCCCACGATCCCGTCGATGATGGCCAAGTTGGGCGCGACGGCGGCGGTGATGTCGAGGATCGACTGGGGTATGCCCGCCACGTGAAGCACGTTCTTGGGCCAGCCGTAGGCGATGCCCGGCAGAACCCCGAAGAGGTTCTTCATCGAAAGCGTCGCCCCGGCCCAATGATGGGTTTTCATTTTCGCGAGCGAGACGATCAGGTCGGCCCGCTTGAGCGACACCGGCAGGTAGAGTTGCCGCATGTCGGTGAAGCCGAGCCGGTTTTCGACGGCGAACAGGTCGTCGTGATTCAGGTCGACGTACTCGATTCCGGCTTCCTTGAGCACGGGCCCCAAGCCCGACTCCTCCAGCACCAGCCGCCAGTCGCGGCAGTGCCCTTGCCCTTCGGCGACAAACACCTCGCGGGCGTCCCAGCGGCGGAAGACCTCCGCCACGGACCGGACGATCGCCGGATGGGTGTTGACGTGGGGCGCCTCTTTCCGCGGCTCCACCAGGTTTGGCTTCAGCAGGATCGATTTCCCCTTGGCCCAGGCGGAGTCGACCCCCAGGGACTCCAGGCCGCGGCGAACGATTTCTTCGAGTCGGTCGTCGTAGCTTTCGGCCTTGACCACGGCAACCGAAGCGGACTGAAAGCCTTCGTTGTGGTTCCAGAGCTGCTTGGCGCCCAACGCCCCCACGCCCGCAACCAGCCCGAGGCCGGTCAGGAATTCTCGGCGGCTCAAGCGTGAGGCAGACCGGTCGGCCGCCGCTTCCGTCGGCAACGGCGGCGGGTTCGAGGGGCCCGGTTCTTCATGCAGTGTTTCGGCGGTGGGTGTGTCGAAGCTCATCACGTCTGCCTCCCGCTGGCCAGTTCGACTCCAAACAGACTCGGCGCACGGCCGCTTGAGGCCAGGAGCAGTTGGGCGAGGTCGAGGGCCGACGGGGAGCCGTGCGTCTCGTCTTTGGCGAGCGAAAAGCTCTCTGCCAGCCAGATTTCGGCTGCATCGTATCGACGTTCCCATGCCTCCAGCCCCAAGAGCCCCCAACAGAGCGATCGAGGCGAGCGGACACGGGGCAGTGTCCCGAGCAGGTAGTTCAAGCCGTCTTCGATCTGGCCCGGGTCCGTATTCTCTCCCGCCAGCGTCAACAGCGCCAGCCCGGTTGGGGCCGGCTGGGCGGTGAGGTTCGTGCCGAAGGTCGAAACGTTGCCGTAGTTCCAACCGCCGGAGGGAATCGCCCGGTTCGAGATCAGCCGTACGCCTTCGCGGACCCGGGGGTGATCCGAGAGGCCCTCACGCCGCAGTGCCAACACGGCCCAGGCAGTGGGCTCCAGCCAGGCGTGCGTATTTTCGACCCAGGGCCAACCAGGAATGCTGGTGTCGTGACCCAAGATGCCATTGTTCTTTACGGCCGAGGTTTGCCCTATGCGGCCCAGCAGCCACTGGACCGCCCTTTCCCGCTCGGTCTGGTGACTGCCCAGGGTGGTCCACACGAGCAGCCCGTAAGCGGTCCCCCAACAGGGAGTCGGCAACTCGGCCGACAGCCCAAGGGCCCCGTCGGGCTGTTGAATCTCCGCCAGCCAGTCGGCCGCCTCGTGAACGGCTGCTACGAGGGGCGAGGGGCGAGGGGTGAGAGGCGAGAAGGAAGAGGTGAGGCGTGTCGGATCCTCGTCCCTCGTCCCTCGTCCCTCGTCCCTTTTCTCGGCCGGCTCATCCGGGGCAGCGGCCAATAGGGCGAGACTTGCCAGCGCCGTGGGCTCCGCAAAAGCGCCGCCTTTGGCCCGATACCCCCAACCGGATCGCCGAATGCGCTGTTGGAGCAAAGCCTCTCGGGCTCGTTCAGTCCATAAGTCGTTCACGGTACGGCCGCCCGGTGCCAGTGGAAATCGGGAGAAGAACCCGCCCTCGATCGCCGACGCCACCGACGATTTCCAGGGCACAACCTCCGTCGATACTCTAGCTTGCGGGCCCTCGCCATGACGGGGTGAGTCGGAGGCGTGGGAACGCTCCCCCTCGCACGGGAACGATCTTGAGCGATGTGACGGTCTTGACGGTTCGGCCTGCGGAGTCGTCCCTGGATGACAAGCGGGGGCGGGAAGAGTCTACAGAGCGGAAACGCAGCTTAGCTCTCTCCACTCTCGCCCAAGGCCACCTGGAGCGCCTGGACGAGGTTGTCGCGGGTGGTGCGGGAGAACTCCAGGTCGAACCAGAGGACCTTGCCGTCGGCGTCGAGCAGGTAGACTCGGGGCAGCTTCTCCGTGGCGACGCGGGCGAACAGGGCGCCGTCGGGGTCCAAAAGATTGGTGAACCCGGCCCCGGCCTCCTCGACGCTCTTGCGGACCGCCTCGGCC
>JBDRTC010001295.1:0-4784 GCA_043824335.1 Planctomycetota bacterium
CCGCTGCTCTCATGCATCGGCTTGGCGGTATAGCGGAGTCCGCACGCGAGTTAGCATATCGTCTCTACATGCTTTCTGACCGCAAAAAATGGACTGATGAAGCGATGGCCTGCAATGTCTTGGTCATCGCTTGGCCGGAACTGACCAAATTGGCGTTGGCTGAGAGGACGAAGCCAGCCGAGACCCAAACCAGAATGTTTGAATAAGGACTTGACCAATGGCGATCACGAACCGGGACCGGGTGGGCAAGGCGCTCGACCTGCTAAACGCAGGTCTCGTGCCCTTCGTGGAGCGGGAACTGAAGTCGGTCCACGGCGACAAATGGGAGGAGATTGCCAGAGAGGGGCAGCCACCAGAGCGTGGGAAAAAACGCAAAGCAGCCAAGCCCCACATGGACACCCATGCGTTGCTCGCGGTGATGTGGAACGAGTGGAACCGGGTTTTCAACCGCACACTAGGCAATGCCGAGCGTAGTCTTGTCAGTGAACTCCGGGACGTGCGTAACAAGTGGGCGCACCAGGAAGCTTTTGGCGGCAACGATGCACACCGTGCTTTGGACAGCATGGGAAGATTGCTCACCGCCGTCTCGGCACCCGAGGCGTCTGAAGTCGAACAAATGCGAATGGACTTGCTCCGCGTCCAATTTGACGAACAGCGGCGTCATGAAATGCGGAAGGTTTCCTTCGCACCTACCGAAGGCAAACCCCAAGGTGGATTGAAGCCGTGGCGCGAAGTGGTCACCCCACACCCGGATGTTGCATCGGGAAGATACCAGCAGGCAGAATTTGCAGCCGACCTTTGGCAGGTTTACCAGAACGAGGGGTCGGACGAATACAAACACCCGACAGAGTTCTTCCGTCGCACATTCATTACCGAGGGGCTTCGGGGTCTGCTCCATAGCGCATTGAAGCGGTTAGCTGGCGTGGGTGGTGATCCAGTCGTTGAGTTGCAGACCAACTTCGGCGGCGGCAAAACCCACTCGATGCTCACACTATGGCATGTGTTTTCGGGAACACCCGCAAGCGAGCTTCCAGGGGTGGAAGAACTGTTGAAAGAAGGTGGTGTTGAGGTTGCGTCCGGGGTGAAACGCGCGGTTCTTGTCGGCACGAAGATTTCTCCGGGACAACCCCACAAGAAGCCGGACGGGACTGTGGTCCGCACCCTGTGGGGAGAATTGGCATGGCAACTGGGCGGCAAGGAAGGATACAAGCTGGTCAAGGATGCTGACCAAACCGCCACCAATCCGGGTGACAACCTCAAGGAATTGTTCAACAAGTTCTCTCCATGCCTCATTTTGATTGACGAATGGGTCGCCTACGCCCGTCAATTGCGGGAAGAAGCCGATCTCCCCGCAGGAACATTCGATACACAGTTCACCTTTGCTCAAAACATCAGTGAATGCGCCAAGGCGGCAAAGCAGACTATGCTAGTTGTGAGTGTTCCTTCTTCCGACAACGAAATCGGCGGGCAGTGGGGACAGCAGGCGCTCGCCCGGATCAAGAACGCTATTGGTCGCGTTGAATCATCATGGCGACCAGCGAGTCCTGACGAGGGGTTTGAGATTGTCCGACGAAGGCTGTTCCAGCCCCTCGCGGGGGATCAGTTCGTCGCCCGCGATGCCGTCGCCCGTGCCTTCTCCGAGCTTTACGGGTCGCAGCACCAGGAGTTCCCATCAGAGTGCCGGGAGGCGAACTACGAGCGTCGGATCAAGATGGCATATCCGATCCACCCGGAGTTGTTCGACCGGCTATACAATGACTGGTCCACGCTCGACAAGTTCCAGCGAACCCGTGGTGTTCTCCGCTTGATGGCTGCTGTGATCCATTCCCTCTGGGAGCGACAGGACGGCAACTTGCTCATCATGCCTGCGACCGTGCCGGTGGATGATCCTTCTGTGCAGTTTGAATTGACCCGCTACATGGAGGACCACTGGGTTCCTGTGATTGAAAAGGATGTCGATGGCTCCAACTCGCTGCCATTGACTCTGGACCGGGAGAATCCCAATCTTGGTCGCTATTCTGCGTCCCGGCGTGTGTCACGAACCATCTACATGGGATCTGCGCCCATTCAAAAGGCAGCGAACCGGGGAATCGAAGACCGCCAGGTGAAGCTCGGTTGTGTCCAACCAGGGGAAACCGTGGCAACCTTTGGGGATGCCCTTCGCCGTTTGACTGATCGTGCGACCTATCTCTACGTGGATGGCAGGCGTTATTGGTACTCCACCCAACCGACCGTGGCGCGGCTCGCAGAGGATCGTGCGGGGCAATTACACGAAGACAATGTGACCGATGAGATTGTGCGGCGGTTGCGCGATGAAAGTCGAACCAGGGGGGATTTCGCAAAGGTCCACGCCTGTGCGCCAAGCAGCGACGTTCCCGACGAACGGGAAGCACGACTCGTTGTTCTCGGTCCAGAGTATCCCCACACGGCAAAAGACCTGAACAGTGCCGCACGCAAGGAAGCCGCCAGCATCTTGGAGTGCCGTGGTTCCAGCCCGAGGAATTACCGGAACACGTTGGTTTTCCTGGCGGCAGACGGCAACCGCCTCAAGGAGCTTGGAAACGCGGCCAGGCAATTCCTGGCATGGACCTCCATTTGGGACGAGAGAGAGACGCTCAATCTCGATCCCTTCCAGACCAAACAGGCGGATACCAAGTGCAAGAACGCTGACGAGACCGTTGAAGCCCGAATCCCGGAGACGTTCCAATGGCTGATTGTCCCCGGTCAATCCGATCCAAAGGGCGATATTGAATGGACGGACATCCGCCTCCAGGGGCAAGATGCCCTCGCGAAGCGGGCTTCGAAGAAGCTGAAGAACGAAGAGTTGTTGATGGTCCAGCTTGGCGACGTTCGCCTCCGTCACGAACTCGACAGAGTGCCTTTGTGGCGTAAGGATCATGTCGGCGTCAAACAATTGGCAGAAGATGTCGCCAAATACCTCTACCTGCCCCGAATGCGGGACCAGGACGTGCTTCTTGAAGCGATCCGCGAGGGCGTATCTCGACTGACATGGGAGTCAGAGACGTTCGCCTACGCAGAGGGTTGGGACGAGCAGCGAAAACGATACAAGGGATTGCGGGGGGGGCAAGCGATTCGAGTTCTCATCGACAGCGAATGCCTCCTCGTCAAGCCGGACATTGCCGCCGTCCAGATCGAGTCCGAGAGGCAGGCTCAGACTGGACGAACTGGCACCGGCACGGGACCGGATACGGGTGGCACCCAAACTACAGTCGCGGGTCAGGACACTGAGACGACGGGCGTCACGACTGGCGGAACCGGCGTGGTGACTCCTCCTCCAATGCCAAGGCGATTTTATGGAGCAGTAAAGCTTGATTCAGTTCGACTCAGCCGCGATGCTGATAAGATCGCGCAAGAGATCGTGCAACACTTGACCGCCCTTGTTGGCACGGAAGTCGAGGTGACCCTGGAAATCCACGCGGCAATCCCGGATGGCGCATCGCCCGAACTGGTGCGAACCATAACAGAGAACTGCTGCACACTGCGATTTGAGAACTATGGGTTTGAAGAGCGTTGAGAAGGTCAACAAGACATCAGGGCGAACAATGTCAACTTTCGATTCGACCAAGAACCGACTTGCGGACCTCTTGCGGGATATTGAAGCGGGCAAGATTCAATTGCCTGACTTCCAGCGGGGATGGGTATGGGATGACGAACACATACGATCCCTGCTAACCAGCATTGCCAGAGCGTTCCCGGTCGGGGCCATCATGCTCTTGGAGTCCGGTGACCGAGTGCCGCTTCCGCCGCCCGGCTGGGCAACCAAAGGGGACTATCGGAACATGGTACTGATTTCCTTGGCGACGATGACTAAGGTGAGGAGGAGAGTTCCTTATTGGAGTGGCCTGTCGGCAGCGACCTAAGAGAATGATAGCAATCTGAAGCCCCTGAGAGGGCATTCCTCATGGACTTCTGGAATTACACCACCCTCCGAGACGCCTGCAAGAGATCCGGTGCCATCGAAACCGCTGACGACTTCTACCAAACCGCCTTCACCGATGCCGTCAAGATGGGATCGGGCCAGTTCTGCGGACAACTCCAGAATGAGAGGGACTGGGAGCGGGAGAAAAAGCCCTACTACAACGTCTGGCCGTCCATCGTCCCCATGCTTACCCGGCTGAACCTCGACCTCGATTCGTCCCTTATTCGTCTTCCGCTGCCCGCCCTTTGCATCCGATTTCCCAAGACCAAGAACCCTCTTACGTTCGAGTGGAAGGGCGAGGAGGTCCAGATCCGCTGCATGTTGATGGGAACGATCAACGAGGGCCGGGGGCTGTCGCTTCTGATCGACGTGGGCGAGGTCATGGGCGACGGCAAGGATTTCGGGGTGCCGATCTATACGTACAGGAACTTCCGCCGTGAAAGCGGCCTGACCGTGGAAGAGGCCCTTCGAGAGCTTGGGAGCAACGAGTTGGCCGAACTTGGCGTGCAAATCCCCGACGCCCTGGTCACCGACTGCGTGCGGCTTTGCTGTAGCCTGTGCCTGCTGGAGGACGACCCTTCGGTGATCGAGCCGGATGTGCTCTCGAAGGACCGGGTTCGCTTTGAGCAGACTGGCGACGAGAAGTACGTGACCAAGGCCCACCGACGTGGGAAGGTCGGCTGGAACGTTGGGCGGCGAATCGAAGTGGCCCCGCACTACCGGCGACCACACATGGCCTTGGTGTGGACAGGTCGGGGGCGGGCGGTGCCTCGGGTGGTGCCTCGTCGGGGAAGTGTGGTGCATCGGGAGGTAGTGGAGAAGGTGCCGAGTGGGTTTGTTCGAG
>JBDRTC010001296.1:0-2456 GCA_043824335.1 Planctomycetota bacterium
TCGGACAACTGGAGTCTCCCTGGCGCGTGCACGGGAGCATCCTCGTCAAAGACGGCCTGGCCTATTGCACCGCGGGCCGTTCGTCGTACCTGGACGGCGGGATCCGGCTCTTCGCCCTCGATCCCAAAAGCGGCGAGGCCGTACATGAGGCACGCCTCGACACCTGGGCGAGGACGCGGGAAGACGCCCATGACAAACCGTTCATCCCCGCGTACCACATGGAAGGCGCGCAATCCGATATCCTCGTGGGCCAGGACGATTTCATCTACCTGGGGCAGATCAAGTTCGATCGCAAGCTCGTCGAGCAGGAGGTCCCCTACGTGCTGGCCCGCCCGGACGACAAGACGGTGCCGCTGGACTTGTCGAACCAGCCTTTCGTGGCCGCAGACGAAGACCCCAACGACGACTACGAGCGGCACCAACGCCAGTGGCTGGAGAGGACCCAGAAGGGGCTTCTGGAGGAACTGCACCGGGCGCACGGGAGCCACAACCTGGGGGACCGGCGGATCGGCTTGCACGTTTTTTCGACCGGCGGGTTCCTCGACGACTCCTGGTTCAACCGCACCTTTTGGACTTACTCCGCCACCTGGCCCGGGTTCTACCTGGCCCATCGCGCCGCGAAGACCGGGCAATTACTGGTTGTGGGTCCCGAGAAGACGTACGCCGTCGAGGCGTATCCGTCGAGGAATTTGCAGAGCCCACTCTTCACCCCGGGCGACACGGGCTACCTGCTGTTCGCCGACAAAAACGAAAACGAGCCCGTCCTGGACTATCGAACCCGCGGAACCCCCAAGGGCTGGGGCTTCACCCGCATGGAGCCGCCCGTCTGGCACGAATGGCTGCCCGTGCGCATTCGCGGCATGGTCCTGGCCGGAGACCGCCTGTTCGTGGCCGGCCCGCCCGACGTGGTCAACGCCCGCGACCCTATGGCCGCCTTCGAGGGTCGCGGGGGAGCGGTTCTGCGCGTCCACTCCGCCGCGGACGGGAAGACGCTCACCGAACAGAAGCTGGAGGTGCCGCCGGTGTTCGACGGCCTGATCGCCGCCTCGGGTCGGCTCTACCTATCGACGGTAGACGGCCGCGTCGTCTCGATGGCCGGCAACCGGTGACCGCGAGGGGGGCTTGATCCGCCATAACGGCAGATCGGTGACCACGACGAGCTGCCAGGCTTTGTCGGAAAACTGGTTCACTCGCTACTACCAGGGTGGCATGCCCTCGCGCAGCGTGGGCATGTGGGGCGGAAACATGGCGACGCAAGCGACGCCATGCCACCCGGGGACAGGCTTTTCCGACAAAGCCCAGTACGTTGAGGTACAATAACAAAGCCCGCGCTACGGCTTCTCCACGCTGACCTTCTGATACATCAGCTCGACGATCCCGGCGATCACTTCGGCCTGGCTGCTTTCCAGCAGGAGGGCGAGCTTCTCGTGCAACTCGCGCTTGGCGTTCATCTCGCGCGCGGCGGCCAGGGCGCCCTCGGCCGTGAGTGGGCCGCCGGCGCCGACGCGGCTGTGAAGCTCGTCGAGGTCGGCCGCGGTCCAGCCGGCGAAGACCTTGGGGTGCGTTTCGATCACCTCCCCGACGACCGGGTTCGTGTGGCGATCGAAGTGGCGGTAGAGCAGTTGGGCCGGGTCGACGAAGAACTCGTCGACGGGCACGCCGAGCCCCTTGGCCAGCCGGTTGATCGTGCGGGGATGGGGCTTCTTTTGGCCGTCGAGCATGCCCTTGATCGTCCGCTTGTCCACCTCCGAACTCTCGGCCACCTGATCGGTCGTCAGGCCCCGCTCGGCCATCAGTCGTCGGAGGTTGTCCCCCGTTTTTCGGAGGCTGTCATCCACGTACTCGGCCATGGCAGCACTCTCTTTACAGGTTTAACGGTTCGTTCCCCGCCGCGGCCAAAAAAGGTCTTGACAGGGGCATGTACATATGTATACTACTATCGCCTGAACCCGTCAAGGGGGATTCCGGCGCTTCATCCGAAGTCGCCGGGGGTCGACGGACCCCCTGCCCCCGAGGGGAATCGGCACCGTGACGCACCGCAAAGCAGCATCTTCTGGGGGTGCCGTACGATGACAGATTACTACAACGACCCGTCGGGCCGCCACCGGGTATGGATCGCCGGCTACCGAGATTGGAAGCCGGGAGGTTATTCAGAGGTCCCGCCCGACGCGGTTGCCCTGGAACCGGCCGAAAACGGCGACCTCTCGGCCCGCGAGGCCGCCCGGTACGTGGAAGCCTTCAACCGGGCCGCCCTGGCCGGGCGCCGAAAAATCTGGGCGGTGGCGGTTCCGGTTGCCGTCCGGTATGACGGCGAGCCGTGCCCGGGCCAACCGCTTGCCGACGCGGCTCTTCCGGAGGAATGCGCGTGAAGGGGCGGCAGTACAACTGCCGCCCCAACGGTTGAATCGCTGCGGGATTTCGTCACCAGGAGACGAGAATCCGCAAAACGTGAGTTG
>JBDRTC010001297.1:0-5031 GCA_043824335.1 Planctomycetota bacterium
GAGGCGGGGGATGATGTGGCGGACGATCGATTCGTCGAGGATTGTGGTTACGTCGACCCAGTCCTGGTCGGCCAGGTCGGCCACGGTCGGCTTTTGCAGCGCGGGGAGCAGGGCGAGGACCTTGCCGAGATTGTCGCGGGGCACGTTCATCATCAGGCCCACCTTGTCTTCGGCGGCCATGGCCCCTTGCAGCATCAGGGCCATGTCGTCGATCTTCTGCCGTTTCCAGCGGTCGGCATACGCCTGGTGATTGGCGATCAAGCGGGGCGTGCTGGTGAGCACCTCGGCCACGATCCTGAGGTTGTTCGCCCGGAGCGAGCTGCCGGTCTCGGTCACCTCGACGATCGCGTCGGCCAGATCGGGCGGCTTCACTTCGGTGGCGCCCCAACTGAACTCCACCCGGGCGGTCACGCCGTGCTCGGCCAGATGGCGCGTCGTCAGCCCCACCGCCTCGGTGGCGATCCGTTTGCCCTCCAGATCGGCGACGCTTTGGACCGGTGAGTCCTCCGGCACGCAGAGCACCCAGCGGACCGGGCGCCGGCTGACCTTGGAGAAAATCAGCTCGGTCACCTCGTGGACGTCGGCCCCGGTTTCCATGATCCAGTCGTAGCCGGTCAGCCCGGCGTCCAGGGCGCCGTCTTCCACGTACCGGGCCATCTCCTGGGCGCGGATCAGCAGGCACTCGACCTCGTCGTCGTCGATCGTCGGATAATAGCTTCGCGAGCTGAACGAGATCTTGTATCCGGCACGGCGAAACAAATCGGCCGTCGCCTCTTGCAGACTGCCGGCGGGGATTCCCAGTTTCAGTAGGTTCGACATGGCTGCTGGAGTGCTTGTTATGAAATGCCGTAGGGTGGTGAACTTGCGGTTACCGGCCCAAACTGCGGCGTGTGGGAAGGATTGAAAATTGACAATTGCAAATTGAAAATTGTAAATTTCCCGTTCTCAATCTGCAATCTGCAATTTGCAATTTTCAATTGTCAATTTTCAATCTTATCCGTCCTTCTTGTAAACGTCCTCGGGATCAAACACGCGTTCGCCCACGACCCGGAGCCCTTCGGGCGTCACCTCGCGGAAGAAGCAGCTTTGGTAGCCCTCGTGGCAGGCGGCGCCGCCAACTTGATCCACCTTGAGGAGGATCGTGTCGCGATCGCAGTCGACGTAAACGGCGCGGACCTGTTGCACGTTGCCGCTTTCCTCGCCTTTGCGCCACAGCTTCTTGCGGCTGCGGCTGTAGTAAACGGCCCGGCCGGTGGCCAGCGTCTCCGCGTAGCTTTCGGCGTTCATGTAGGCCATCATCAGCACGATGCCCGACTGGGCGTCCTGGGCGATGGCGGGGAGTAGCCCGTCCCCTCGGGAAAACTTGGGGCCGATTTCGGGCGTGTCACACGGTTCAGACATCATGGCCACTTGTTGCTAAAGGATTGGAGGCGTCCGGCAGTCACTTCACCCGACACGCCACCCTCCCGTTGGGTTCAAAGAGCCCGATGAAAAAGGGTGCCACTGCTGGCTTGCCCAGCAGTGCCGTGCAAATTCGCCCGGAAATCACTGCTGGACAAGCCAGCCGTGGCACCCGACTCACCGAAAAACTACTTTTTCAACGAGCTGTTGGGCGACCGCAAACTCTCCAGGATAATCGTCCCGCGGGTTCGTTGCCAGGGGTGGTCACATTGGGCCAGCGAGGGCACCCGTCGGAGCGGGTGTGCTCCGAAGGGCCGCGGGCTGGTTCACGCGGTGTCACTCGCCGCCGGCGCCGTGGGCCGACCCATCCGGAACGACCGTTTGCGCCCGCACGAACCGCGCAACGCGGCCCCTGGGTGGTAATCTGTAGCGACCCTGCGGGAGCGGTCGACATTAATGAGCAGCGCCGCGTGTTTTCCTCCCGAACAAGAGGTGCTGCCTTGGAACGTTCGCTCAGCGCCCTGCTGCCCATTCAAAACGTCGAATCAACCCTGGCCCGCATGGTTGGGGAGTACCTGGACGTCTTGCCCGAACTGACCCGGGATTTCCAGGTGGTCGTTGCCGACGACGGCTCCCACGACGCCACGATCGAGGTGGCCGACGAGCTGGCGACGCACTACCCGCAGGTGACCGTTGTTCGTCACGCCTCGCCAAGGGGGCGTGTGGCCGCGCTTGGCACCGCACTGGGCCGGAGCACCGGGGAAATCCTCTTGGTGAGAGACGAGGAGTGCGATCTGTCGATGGACGAAGTTCACCGGCTGTGGCGGGCGATGGACGAGCACGAAATCGTGCTCGGGCGCCTCGGCCCGTCGCCCGATCGCCATTGGCCCGCTTCTCCGGCGCCAAACGCCGGCGGCGTGCAAATGCTGTCGCGACGGGCGATCGCATCGCTCATCGGCTCCTTGACGGATCAAACGACGCTGCGGTCCGCCCTGTGGGAGCGCGGATACACGTGGCATGAGATGGAACTGGCCGATCGCACCGCGAGCCGCGCGCTCAGGCGGGATTCGGGCTTGCCCCGCCGATTCCTGCCGCCAAAGACGGGCCGAGCCGATCGCTCCACGCGAACCGACCCGCCGTCGAGCCATCAGGTCGGACCCAAGTGGCCCGAGTACCTGACCGCGCTGAGAGACTTCGCCCTTGGGGAGTAGTCTCTCGTGCTTTCCCCGGGGGACGCAGCCCCCGGGCGTTGGCGTCGAGGATCGGAGACGGCGAGTGGTCCGTCAAGCTGGAAATGACGAGTTGGGTGCCACTGGCGTCTCGCCAGTGCTGCCGTGAAAGCACGGGCAAGATGCCCGTGGCACCCGTCGAAACACTCTTGACAGACCACTAAAACGATAAGCCGATCTGCCCGCGAAGCTCGTCCAGCACGCGCATGTTGCCGAGTGTGTCGGCCTTGGAGATCCAGGGCTCGGCGCCGTCCTGAACCGATCGGGCAAATGCCTCGGCCTCCAGGGCATAGACGTCCCTCGAAGCCTCGGCGCGAATCATCTCGGCCTCTTCTCCCTTGACAAGGCGGAACGTTCCGTCGCTGAACCAGGGGAAGTCGATCGCCACGTAGCCTTCCGAGCCGCAGGCGTAGGTGGTGCGGTCGGCCTCGACCGTCATGCCGCAGGTGAAGGCGGCGAGCACGCCGCCGTCGAACTCAAGACACCCGGCCGCGTAGTCGTCGACCCCCGATGGGTGCAGGTGGGCGACCGCGTGCACGCCCTTCGGCTCACCGCCGGCCAACGCCCGGGCCAGGTTGATCGTGTAGCAGCCGATGTCCATCAGCGATCCGCCGGCCAATTGAACCTGAAACCGGATGTCGTCGGCCGGCTCGGGCCGATTGTAGGTGAAGTGGGTGCGGATCAGCTTGAGCCGGCCGATCGCGCCGTCGCGCACCATTTGGATCAGCTTCTCAACGGCAGGGTGACAGCGGTACATGAACGCCTCGATCAGGATGCGTCCGTGCCGCTCGGCCGCGGCGAACATCTCCTGCGCCTCCGCGGCAGTAGCGGCGATCGGCTTTTCGCACAAGACGTGCTTACCCGCCTCCAGGGAGCGGATCGTCCACTCGTGGTGCAAGCCGTTGGGGAGCGACAGGTAAACGGCGTCCACGCCCGGATCGGCGAGAAGCTCGTCATAGCCGGCGTGGTGTGTTCCCCCAAACTCCTCGCAAAACCGCCGGGCCGAATCGCCCGATCGCGACCCGACGGCCGCCAACTCGGCCCGAGGAGTTTGCGGAAGCTGGCCGGCGAATTTTCGGGCGATGCGTCCGGCGCCAAGGATGCCCCATCGCAACGGCTCGCTCATGTTTGCTCCTTCTTTCTGCCGCGATCCACCGGTGAAGCGAGTAGCCTTCCGCTGCTGGCATCCCGGTTCGTCATACGACGGACTCCGCCTCACACGTCGCACGTCACACGTCACAAAAACCCTCGGTCCCAGGTCGGCGGGCGCTTCTGCCAGGCGCGGATGAACTGCGGGGGAGCCGTGGCCAGGGCGCGCCGCACGCCGCGGAACTCGAAGCCCTTGCGCTGAATTCCCAACTCGGCCAACTGCTTGCCGAGATATTCCAGCCAGCGCCTCAGCGACTTGCGCGCTTCCCTCTGCATCCGCCGCGAGGTGCGCCGCCACCGATTTAGATCCTGGAGCTTGGCCAAGAGATCGCGCACCCGCCCAGCCAGCTCCTCCGATCGCCCCAGGTAGATCGAGCACTGCCGGCGTCCCTTGCGATAGGCCAGCCGAAAGTAAGGGCCCAAGCGGCGACCGCGATAGGTGCGCCACGTGGCGACCACCGTCCCCCCAACGGCAAAAACCCCAGGAGCCGCCGCCACCTGCGCCTCCACCCGCTCAAACCTCGCCGCCGCCTTTTGGTCAACCGATCCCGATTTTTCCGTGTCGGGGTCTCCCCCTCCGATGATCCCGTCGGGTGGCACTGGCTGCTTGTCAGCCAGTGTCCGTTTCGGGCGAGACCCAGCCGCCGCGTTTTGGTCAACGGATCTCGATTTTTCCGTGTCGGGGTCTCCCTCCGAAGCCCTCGCAACCGAACACCTCGTGACGGCGCTCTGCGTCGTCACGCTCCCGTGGACGCTTCGCGTCCCCATGCCCGCACGCTCCCCGTTCGTCGTTTCAGGATTCGTGTTCATCACAACACTCCGCTCGATCCCGTCAGGTTTCTCTTCGCTCTCGACTCTCAACTCTGGACTCTCCTCTCTCCCACACCCCGATCCTACGCCATTCCCCGGCCCAATTTCCAGCCCAATATTTGGCCACGCTCGCGTAGGTGGTTTGACACCGGGCTATCCTGGCTGTACAAAACGGGATGTCCGCGGACGGCAGCGACGGACAGCGAAGCGATTAGGTCTGGATTCGAGACTCCGCCCCCGCGGCTAGTTCCGATTGAGCGCGGAAAAGTAGAATGTCCCCTTTCGTCCCCCCTTTCGTCCCCAACAAGCTCTGAAGTTCCGCGGCAGTGAAACCGGCCGGCGCATGTCGGACGAATTGCTGCGCGGTGTGCAAAAGGTTCCCGTATTGGGAAAACCCGACGGACTGATACGACCATAATCCCTGGCTGTCGAACTGGGGTGT
>JBDRTC010001298.1:0-6659 GCA_043824335.1 Planctomycetota bacterium
CCCACGGACCGCAGTCCGTGGGCGTTTGGGCGCGGCGGTAGTCAAATCGACACAAGCGGCACACTACCTCGCGGCGGGCTTGCGATAGATGGCCACGACGGCGGGAGGGTAACGGCGCACGTCCCAGGAGTCGGGATTGGGGAGCGTGCCCACGTTGAAACGGTCGTCGGACTCGACCACGAAGAGGCTCTCCGGCGGGGCCGACTCGATCAGGCCGCCCAGGAGGTCGAGCATCTCGTCCGCCCGGTCGACGTAAAAATCGTACGGGGGCGACGAGAAGACGAGCCACGGCACCGGGCCCAATGGCGGCCGGCGCTTTGCCCAGAGGAACACGTTGGCGGTAACCACGTCGCAAAGCGGCTCGGCCTCGAGGTCGGCGACGTTTCGGCGGATGATCGCGGCGGTGGGCACGTGCTGCTCGATGAGCGTGGCCCGGCCGGCGCCCCGGCTGAGGGCTTCGAGGGCCAAGGCCCCGGTTCCGGCAAAGAGGTCCACGGCGTGCATGTCCTTCACGGCCGGCCCGACGAGGTTGAAGACCGCCTCGCGGAGCCGGTCTTTCATCGGCCTCACGCGCGGGTCGCCGCTGTAGTGGAGCTTGCGTCCGCGGAATCGCCCGCCGACGATCCGCAGCCCGACCGTCGCCCCCCCCGTGGGGCGCGGGGCCCGGCCGCGTCGTTTGCCGGTGTTCGGGCGGTCGCGTTTTCGGCCAGCCATGCGGACGTTATGCCGGATCGGTTTTTACAGCCCCCAAGACAAGACGCCGGCGGTATGGTACGGTAAAGGGCCGGCGTCGGGAAGGCGCGCGGCGAGGAATGTGAACCCCGGTTGTCTGTTTTCGAGGAGATAGGAATCGAGCCATGTCCGTTTGCACCCGATTGGCACTGGTGATCTGTTTGTTGTTGTGGGCGGCCCAAAGCGTCGCGGCCCAGGAAGCGCCGGCCGAGCCGGCCGAGGCAGCGCCGGCCGAAACCCAACCGGCGCCGGCCGAAACCCAACCGGCGCCGGCGGAAGCCGAACCGGCGACCCCGGAACCCGCGCTCGGGCCGAAAGGCCAGGCGTTCGACGCACTGTTTTCCGAGTGGAAATCGCTCTTGGCGGGAATGCGCGGGTTGAAGGTCGAGTACCAAACCGCCGCACCGGACCGGAAGACCGAGATCAAAACGCAGTTCGACGAGTTGGCCGGCCAAGGCGACGCGATGTTGCCCAAGCTCGTCCAAGCGGCCCGGGAAGCGTACGCCGAAGCGCCCCAGACCGCCAAAGCCGAAGGCGGGTTTTTGATGGGGGTCGTCGAGTACGAGAGCCTTCGGGAGAACTACGAGGCCGTCCTCCCGTCGGCCCAGGTCTTGATCGAGGGCGCGTTCGCCACTCCCTCCGTCTACGCGTGGGCCGCCCTGGCCGCCTACGTCACCTCGGATCTCGACACCGCCGAAAAGTACTTCAAGCAGGCTGAGCAAGACGGCGGCCTCAACGCCTTCCGCGCACTTGATCCGCAGCATCAGCTTGGGGGAATCGCGGGCGAGTACGCCGACTTGATCTCCTACTACCGGGAAGCATGGCCCAAGGAGCAAGCGATCCGCGCCGCCGAGGCCGAGGCCGACGACCTGCCCCGCGTCGCGCTGGTGACCAACAAAGGGGAGATCGAGATCGAGCTGTTCGAGAACGAAGCCCCCAACACGGTCGCCAGCTTCATCTCGTTGGTGGAGAAGGGATACTACAACGGGCTGACGTTCCACCGCGTTCTGCCGGGGTTCATGGCCCAGGGGGGATGCCCCGACGGCACCGGCTCCGGCGGGCCCGGCTACCAGATCGGCTGTGAGTGCGTCCAACCGAACCCCCGGCTCCACTTCCGCGGCACGCTGAGCATGGCCCACGCGGGACGCGACACCGGCGGCTCGCAGTTCTTCCTCACGTTCACGCCCACCCGGCATCTCGACGGCCGCCACACGGCCTTCGGCCGCGTCATCCGAGGGATGGAGGTGCTGGCCAAGATCCAGCGCCGCAATCCCCAATCACCCAATCCGCCCGAGCCCGACAAGATCGTCGAGGCCAAGGTCGTCCGCAAGCGCGATCACGAGTACGCGCCGAAGAAAGTCGGCCAATGACGCCGGCCGGCGCAACGAGCCAACAGCCCCGTGAAAAAGCCGTCCTTTGGCAATTTGGGTGCCACTGGCGTCTCGCCAGTGCCGGGGCCCAAGCACTGGCGAGACGCCAGTGCCACCCAACTGGACAAGCTCAAGAGTCCTGAGGTACGGCGCCCCTTCGACGAGAGCTTACCCTGACACGCACTTTGAGGTGGCACATGAACCGCTGGTCGCTTGTGACCGCCAGTCTGTTGTGGCTCACTTTCTGTTTGTCTGGGGCGCCGGAACCGGAGCGAACCCTCGCTGCCGAGCCAGCCGCCGAATCCCTCCCGCCGAAAACCGCGCTGGACGACTACGTTTCTCGGCCCGATCCCCACTACTCCTGGAAGGTTGTCAAGGAGGTCCGCGCCGAGGGATTCACGGCCTACGTGGTCGACATGAAATCGCAGGCGTGGCGGACCGAGCGGGAGGTCGATCGCACCGTCTGGCAGCACTGGCTCGTGGTGGTCAAGCCCGACCGGGTGAAGTTCGACACCGGCTTTCTTCTGATCGGGGGCGGCTCGAACGATCGTCCGCCGCCGGAGCGGCCGGAGGAGATGACCGTCCAGATCGCCCTGGCCACCAACTCCGTGGTGGCCGAGCTGCGCATGGTGCCCAACCAGCCGCTCGTCTTCCACGGCGACGGCAAGCGGCGGCACGAAGACGACCTCATCGCCTACACCTGGGACCAGTTCCTCAAGACGGGCGATCCGACCTGGCCCGCGCGGAACCCAATGGTCAAAAGCGCCGTCCGGGCAATGGACACCGTGGAAGCCCTGATGGCCAGCGAGCGGGGCGGAGAGATTGCCGTCAACGAGTTCGTCGTGGCCGGAGGATCGAAGCGGGGCTGGACGACCTGGCTGACCGGCGCGGTCGACCCGCGCGTCGTGGCGATCGTGCCGATCGTGATCGACGTGCTCAACGTCGACGCCTCGATGCGGCACCATTTCGCGGCCTACGGGTTTTGGGCCCCGGCGATCGACGATTACGAGCACCACAAGATTTTCCAGCAGATGGACAACCCCAAGCTGCGCGCGCTGTACCGGCTCGTCGATCCGTTCTACTATCGCCACCGTTTGAAAATGCCCAAGTACATCGTCAACGCGGCCGGCGACCAGTTCTTCCTGCCCGACTCGTCGCAGTTCTATCTCGATCGGCTCGAAGGGGAGAAGCACCTGCGCTACGTGCCCAACGGCGACCACGGGCTGGACGACACCGACGCGGTGGAAACCATTGTGGCGTTTTACCGGATGATCCTCACCGGCACGCCGCGGCCCGAGTACTCGTGGACGCTCGGACCCGACGGGTCGATCCGGGTCAAAACCGCCCAGAGGCCCGCCGCCGTGAATCTCTGGCAGGCCACGAATCCCGACGCCCGGGACTTCCGCGTCGAAACGCTCGGCAGGAAGTACACCGCCTCGCCACTGGAGGACCAGGGCGGCGGCGTCTACGTCGGCAAGGTCGAGGAGCCGGACCAAGGGTGGACCGCGCTGTTCGTCGAGCTGGTCTACGACATCGGTGGGAAACTGCCGCTGAAGCTCACCACCGAAGTCCGCGTCGTCCCCGACACGCTCCCGTTCGCCGACAAACCGATCCCCGGCACGGGCGAAGTCTCCGACCAGACGCTTCCGTCCGGCGGAAACGCAGACAGCCGATAGGCCGGCCAGGCCCACAACATCGCGAACCGAATGGCTCAAGTCAAGGTAAACCTTTACGCCACGCTACGCAGCTACGTGGGTGGCGTCCGGTCGGTTGAGGTCGACGTCGAGCCGGGTGAGACGGTCGAGCACGTGCTCCACCGGCTGGGCGTGCCGCCGGACCAGACGCGGATCCTCTTCGTCAACAACCGCGCCGCCACGCTCTCTCAGCCGGTCGAGGACGGCGATCGCCTCGGCGTGTTCCCCGCCATCGGCGGCGGTTGAGGCGCTTTCGCTCGCCGCCCGACTTCTCGTAGGCTTCCCGTTCAAACGGGTCGTCGCGATGGTAACAGATGGGTCGAATTCCCCCGAGTCGCGCTATGGAACAGGAAGACTCACGCCGGAAGGCAACCAAGAAAAGGGCCTGGCCGAAGCGCCTGCGCGTTGCGGCCGTCGTCGGCCTGTGTCTTGTAGTCGTCGGTTACGTTTCGTTCCGTGTCTGGAAGTGGGCGTCGGTGCCGCGCGACGCACCGGTGATCGGCGTCTCGCTCGACACCGCCTGGCACGCCCGGGTGGGGATCACGGTCACGGGCTATGAGGTCGGCCTGAGCCGCGCCGGAGGAAGGATTCTGGAGCTTCGACCGGGCGGCGGGGAACCGGAGGAGATTTTGGACCGGATCGACGCCCTGCTCCTGGCCGGGGGCGGCGACATCGACCCGGAACTCTACGGCGGTGCGGCAGACGACGCCCAGCTTGTCGATCCCGATCGCGACCGGTTCGAGCTTGCCCTGATTCAAGGCGCGCTCGAACGGGAGATGCCGATCCTGGGCATCTGCCGCGGGATACAGATCCTTAACGTCTCCCAAGGAGGAACCGTGCGAAACCTCCGCGATGACGCCAAGCTGGCCGATGCCCACGGCATCGAGCTCGACAGCATGGACGCCCACCCGGTCACGATCGCCGCCGGGTCGAGACTGGCCACACTTCTCGGCGCGGGCCGGCGAGACGTCAATTCCTTTCACGGACAAGCGGTCGGCCGAGTCGCCCCCGGAGTCGTCGCGGCGGCCGAGTCGCCCGACGGCGTGGTCGAGGCGATCGAGCTTTCCGGGCCGAAGTTCGCCGTCGGCATCCAGTGGCACCCGGAAATGCCGCCCCAGCAGATGGCCGTTCTTGAGGCGTTTCTTAAAGAGGCGAAGGCGTATCGCGCACGCCGCGGACGCTAATGCTATCCGTGCCCGTCCGTGTGGCCCGTGGTATCCGAGACATCGGCGGTTTCCGAGACTCCCCCGGTTTGCTTGGAAGGCCGCTGTCGGAGCAGGATCGCGGAAACGACGTAGAGATAGAGCAGGTTCAGTCCGTGGTAGACCGTAAAGCCGATCGCGCCGCCGACCGTTCCTCGATCGAGATCTCCCACGGGGCCGAACAGCCACTCGGCCAACCGCATCGGCCAGCCGAGCACCCAGCCGAGGTTGTTCCGCGTGACGTCGGCGCTTAGGGCGAAGATGCTGACGGCGAACAGGGCCGCGGTGAGCCAAACAACCCTCCACCGGGGATGCCGGAGCAGGTCGCGAAAGCGGCGGCGGGGCCGCTCCTCGGGCAGCTCCGCCTCGGAGGTCAAAAGGCCCATCGACAGCTTGCCGTGCTTGAGCATCAGGGCGATCGGGAAGAGCACGCCCAAGGCGGGGCGCGGGTCGTCGGACTGGAGCACGTCGTCGATCGTGTCGCGGTGCTTCTCGAACATCTCCGTGAAGTACGCCTTGAGGTCCTTGGTGTCGGTCGCCTCCTTGAGGGCCCCGAGAAGCGGCTTAAGACGCACGTCCTCCACGTTCGACTGGCCCAAGGCGCCCAATTCGTCGCGGACTTTTCGGAACCGGTCGAGCAGGCGGTCGTCGCGGGCGATCTCGTCCAGGGTGGCCAGCAGCCCGACCAGCGGGGCTTCGGTGCGGGTCGAGTAGTCGACTTCCGGGGCCGCCTCGATCTTCTCGCCCGAGGCGATGCGGAACAGAAGGTGCGGATAGTCGACGTTGGCCGCGATTGCCTGGGAGAGTCCGCCGAAGAACCGCGGGTTGAGCTCGATCAGGTAGGCCGTGCCGTCGGCGGCGACGCGAAAGTCAAGCTCGGCCATCCCGTGCCAGCCCAGTTCGGTCAGCAGTCGCTCGGCGGCCTGCTCCGCTTCGGGAAGCCGCACGGTTTCGCGAAGCGCGCCGGCCCCGGTCCCTCTGGGAAACGCCCGAACGTTGTGATAGGTCATGCTGGCCACGGGCGTTCCCTGGTCGAACAGGGCGGTCACGCAGTAGTCGTCGCCTTCGACGAACTCTTGCACCAGCGGATACTCCTCCGGCTTCAAGTCGTAGCCCTCGACGAACTCCTTGAACGTGCCGGTAAGCTCCTCGGGCGTGTTGCACTTTTTCAGTCCCACGCCGCCGGCCCCTTCGCGGACCTTGAGGAACACGGGAAGCTCGATCTCGGGGATTGCCCGATAGAGGTCGTCGGCGCTGGCGAACTGCCGCGTGCGGGGGATCGTGATTCCCATCTTTTCGGCCAGCGTGGCCAATTGGCCCTTGTCGTGGGTGCGCGACATGTTCTTGAGCGACGTCAGCGGCACCGCAATGTGGGGCTCGAAACGCTCCCGGTGCTCGGCCACCAGCCACGTCTCCTTATGGACCGGCATCAGCACGTACGGCTCGTCGCCCTCCGGCTTCAGCTCCTTCACCTTCTCGACCATGAACTCGACGAACCCTTCCGGGTCCTCGGAAATCGAAGGGTACTGAAAGCTCCCTTTGCAGTACCGCGAAAAGAAGCAGGGGGCAAAGCGTGCTTCCTCCCCGCAAAAGACCTCGATCCCCTGCCGTCCCAGGCTCCGCGTCACCGCCAACGCGTGCCAGCTACGGCCATAAGTCAC
>JBDRTC010001299.1:0-6626 GCA_043824335.1 Planctomycetota bacterium
CGGCTCACCCACAATGGCGTGCTGGTACGCATACTGGACCAACCCGCCCGCCGTGCTATCGTAGGCTCTATACTCCCACCTGCCGTTCACTCTGTGAGACTTGAAATAGACGTAGGGGGCCTTGACACGATCGGGATAGAACCGCAGGTAACGAGAGATCGACAAACTGGCGTCAAGCGGGTCTACGTGCGGCTCTTCGACCACAATCCGCTCGGGCTCGAACCCCGTGAACATGGGCGCCTTCCGGGGAAGCCCGGGCTTGAAGGGAAACGTCGGGTCGGCGTGAAATCCGGCCGGGATCCACTGCCCGCTCGCAGCGGCGGTTTCCGGGAGCCCCCCGAGCCAGAAGACCAGCGCCGAGGCGGCGTCGAACCGGACCGGGTCAATGGTCACCAGACCCGTAATTGGATCCCGATAAGCCTCACGTACGTCATAAGCAAACTTGTCAAACGGCCAGGGCGTGTTGGCGGGGGTCGCCACGTCGCCCCGGGGCACGTACCGAGGGAACGCTTTGCGGAGGTGACTTTCCACCGCGGCCCTGCCGGCTCGTTCGAGTACGGCGTCTCCACCTCGCTCGGCGACGACGTTGATGTTGTCGAACGAGGGCGGATAGGCGCTGTATTCGTTCTTGTAGTTTTCCAGGGCCGTTTCGAGTTGGCTGATCTCCGTCTTGATCACGGTAATCCTGGCCGCTGTGCGGACGGCCACAAAAGCGGTCCCGAGCAACCCCATGAGGATGCCGATGATGACGACCACCACCATCAATTCCACCAGGGTGAAGCCCTTTGGGGCCCGGTCGGCGTGGGCGGATGTGCTCATGGTGCTCATAAAAAGTCCCCCGTGAGGTCACTGTGGACCCGGCTTGGATTTCGGTTGTCTCAAACTTGTTCCCAAGCTCCGCTTGGGGACACTCGCAGTGCGGAACCCCGGCTGGGAGCGCCCGCAGTGCGGTCCCAAGCGGAGCGTGGGACCCCGGTATGTGCGCTTCTCACAATCGTGTCTTCTTAACCCGAAAGGGTCGTGATCAACTGGATCAACGGCATGAACAGGGCGATGACGATGAACCCGATCGCGCAGCCGAGCACGATAATCAAGAGGGGCTCCATCAGGCTCATCAGGGCCTCGGTCAGGACGGCGACCTCTTCGTCGTAGACGTCGGCCACCTTGTAGAGCATCGTGTCGAGTTCGCCGGTTTCCTCGCCCACGTCGACCATGTTCACCACCATGTCGTCGATGATCTTCTGGTTCATCTTCAATACGTAAAGCAGCATGCCGATCGGCCCGACGATGAAGAAGGCCCAGAAGAACAGGGCCATTGGGTGAAAGCCCGGCCGGGCGTGCTCCTTCAGCGGCGTAGCGATCGTTTCCCCTTGGCGGATGGCTTCGTGCACCTTGCCGTAGAGGTCCTCGAAGACGAAGTTCCCCGACGTCTCTTTGGTGATGTGCAAGGCATCGAGGATCGGCACGCCGCTGGCCACCAGGGTGCCCAAGGTCCGCGTGGTGCGGGCGACGATGTTCTTTTCAACCAGTTGGCCGAAGATCGGCAGCTTCAGCACGAACAGGTCGTAGCCGTACCGGCCCATCCGAAATCGGCAGAGCAGCTTCACGAAAAGCCAGATTGAAATGGGAATGCCCGGCAAGAGAAACCACCAATTGGCGATGGCGTTCGAGATCAAGATCAGCACCTCCGTGATCGCCGGGAGTTCGGCACCGAACTCCGCGAACATTTTCCGGAATTCCGGCACGATCTTGAGCATGATGAACGTGAGGATTGCCACGGCGAACGTGACCACGACGATCGGGTAGACCAGCGCGCCTTTGACCTTCCGCCTCAGCGACTGGGCCCGCTCCTGGAACTCGGCCAACCGCTGAAGGATCACTTCCAACGCACCGCCGGCCTCGCCCGCCTTGATCATGTTGACGTAAAGCCGGTCGAACGCCTTGGGGGCCTTGGCCATCGCCTCGGACAACGAGGACCCGCCTTCGATCTCATCGCAGACGTCGATCAGGCTGTTCTTCAGCGCCCCCGGCTTCGACTGGTTCTCCAGAATCCGCAAGCTCCGCAGGATCGGCAAGCCGGCGTCCTGCAGGATGGACAACTGCCGGGTGAAGGTGGTCAGCACCTTCCCGTTAACGCGGCCGATGGCGAACGATTTCTTCCTGGTAGTGCGGCTCTTCTTGCCCGCCGTGCCGCGGGCCTTCTTCTCGGAGATCTTCGTAACGAAGTACCCCATCTGCCGGATCGTTGCTTGTGCTTCCTCCTCGCTCGGCGCTTCGATCACGTCCTTGATCTCCTGGCCGGTCGCGTCCATCGCCTCGAATTGATAAGTCGGCATGGTTCGATCCCCGTGTAAGTTTAAGCCTCGATACTCGTTTCCCGGATCACTTCCGAAGGGGCCGTGATCCCCGCGTAGATCTTCCTCATCCCGGCATTCCGAATCGACTCCATCCCGGACTGCAAGGCGGCGTCGCGCAATTGGTCGGCCGAGCAACCGTGGTTAATCAGTTCGCGAAGATGATCGTTCATCGCCAAAAGCTCGTAGAGCCCGGTGCGGCCCTTGAAACCCGTGTTGTTGCACACCACGCAGCCCCGGCCGCGGTAGAACTTCTTGCCGATCACGGCCTCGGGCGTCAGGTCGAGGTCGGCCAGGGCTTCCGTGCCCGGCACCGTTTCCTCGCCGCACTCCCGGCAGATCTTCCGCACCAACCGCTGCGCCAACACGGCTTCCAGCGTGGCGGTGATCAGGAAGGGCGGGAGCCCCATGTCGCGGAGCCGGGTCACGGAGCTGGCGGCGTCGTTCGTGTGCAGCGTGCTGAACACCATGTGCCCGGTCAGCGACGCCTGCACGGCGATCTCCGCGGTCTCCAGGTCGCGGATCTCGCCCACCAGGATCTTGTCGGGGTCCTGCCGCAGAATCGAGCGCAGGCACTTGGCGAACGTGTTGCCGATCCCCGCGTCGATCGGTATTTGCACAATGCCGTCAATATCGTACTCCACGGGGTCTTCCGTGGTGATAATCTTGTCGGTGACCAGGTTTAGCTCGTTCAGTGCCGCGTAGAGGGTAGTCGTTTTGCCGCTACCCGTCGGCCCGGTCACCAGCACGATCCCGTGCGGCCGGCGAATGATCTCGCGGAAAATCCTGAGCGGTCCTTCCTCCAGGCCGACGACCTCCAGGTCGAGCATGACCACCGAGCGGTCGAGAATACGCATGACCACGCTCTCGCCAAACATGGTTGGCAGCACGGAGACCCGCAAGTCGACCGGGTGGCCGCCGACCGTCAGTCGGATTCGGCCGTCCTGCGGGAGCCGACGCTCGGCAATGTCGAGATCGGCCATCACCTTCACGCGCGTGGTGATCGCAAACGCCAAGTGGCGCGGCGGGGGCACCATCTCGTACAGCACGCCGTCACCGCGGATGCGAATCTTAAACTCGTCCTCGAACGGTTCAAGGTGCAAGTCGCTCGACTGGTCCTTGATCGCCAGCAAGAGCACCATGTTCAACAGCTTCCTGACCGGCGCGCTATCGGCCAGCGCCTCGACGCTGGTCAGGTCCAGGGGGCCCGTCCCATGCTCCAACCTCATGGCGGCCTGGGCCAACTCGTCGTCCTGCTCCATGTCGGCGATCAGCGTCTCGACGCTTTCCCCGCCGGTCGCGTAATAGCGCTCCAGCGTGTTGAGGACGTCCTGCTCGGTCGTGACCACCGAGCGGATGTCGTACCCGAGGAAGCTTCGCAACTCGTCGAGGACCGACAGCTTTTGGGGATCGCACATGGCAATCGTGAGCGTGTCGTCCTTGAAACTTACCGGAACGATGCGGTAAAGCTGGGCCATCGGCTCCGTCACGTACGCCAGGACTTCCGGCGGAATGACCACGTCGCTCAGGTTGATCACCTGAAGCCCCATCTGCTCCGCTAACGCCTGGGCCACTTGTTCGTCGTTCAAGAGGCCCATGTCGACGGCGATCCGTCCGATCATCTGCCCGGGCCGCTCCTGCTGCTCCGCCAACAGCAAGTCCAACTGGTCTTCGCTGATGAAGCCCAGGTCGACGAAAATCTGACCTATCTGCCGAAGGGCCATCGCTTGCTCGCCTCACGCTAAAGTGTCTGAACCAGGTTTCTCTCCGGGCGATTCCGGCCTCAAACTGCAGACCGCCTCATTTGCCACGATCCATCCGGCGCTGCGATTCCTCTTCGTCCTCCAGCAGGCTCCGTTTGGCCCGGGCCACCTTCGCCCGCAACTCCGCCGGAGCATTGGCCTTGATGAAAATCTCCTCCTCCTCCACCAGCCCCTGCTCCCAAAGCTTGAACATATGATCGTCGAGCAACTGCATGCCCAGCTTGTGCCCGGTCTGAATCGAGGAGTTGATCCGGTACACCTTGTTCTCGCGGATCAAGTTCGACATGGCCGGCGTGACCACCAACATCTCGTAAGCTGCCACCCGGCCGCCGCCCTTTCTGGGCAACAACGCCTGCGCTAGGATGCCAATGGTGGCCACCGACAACTGGGTCCGGATCTGTTCCTGCTGGTTGGTGGGAAACACGTCGATAATTCGGTTGATCGTCCCCTGGGCACCCGTGGTGTGCAGGGTGCCGAACACGATGTGCCCGGTTTCCGCCGCGGTGATCGCCGCCTCGATCGTCTCCAGGTCTCGCATTTCGCCCACCAGAATCACGTCAGGATCTTGACGCAGGGCGCGGCGAATGGCCTCGGCAAAACTCGGCACGTCGACCCCGACCTCCCGCTGGTTGATCGTCGACTTCTTGTGCGTGTGGTAAAACTCGATCGGGTCCTCGATCGTGATGATGTGATGATCGATGTTCTGGTTCAGGTAATCGATCGCCGCGGCCAGTGTCGTCGTCTTTCCAGAACCGGTCGGCCCGGTCACCAAGACCAGCCCCCGCGGCCGCAGGATCAAATCCTTCAAGACGGGAGGGGTCCCCAAGTCGTCAAAGCTCATCATGTTCACGGGGATGAGCCGGAGCACCATGCCCACTTGCTGCTTCTGCTTGAAGATCGACACGCGGAATCGCGCCTGGTCGCCAAAGGCGAAGCCGAAGTCCGAGCCGCCCACCTCCTGCAATTCCTGCTGGCACCGCTCCGGAGCGATGCTCTTCATTAGGGCGACGGTATCCTCGGGCTCCAACACCTTCGTCTCGAGTTGGACCAAACGTCCGTCGATACGCAACACGGGTGGCTGGCCAACCGCGATGTGCAAGTCGCTGGCATCCCGGTTGATCTGCGTCTGCAGAAGTTTGTCGATCAGAATAGTCGCCATAGAACCTCTCTCCCGCGGACCCGCTTACCAAGGGGTTCCTTGCCGGAAATCCCTGGAGCGGATCCCGCGCAGTTGGGCGCCACCACCGGCCGTCCTTGCCCCTGGTCGGCACATTCCTCGAAGTGCGTGGCGCTGCCAACCGCCCGCGTGCCCCGGCGCAGGTGGACGAGTCTCCAGACTCGTGTCACGCCACGATTATTCGCAAGTGTTCGCAAAGATCCAAACTTTTGGAGACAAGAGCCCCCCATTTTGTCGCGGAGGAATTGGCACGGAAGGGCTATTAGCTCCGTCTCGATTCATGCCCAAACAAGCCTATTCTTGCTCGCCCGCTTTCGCCACGCGGAACACTTCCTCCAGCGTCGTCACGCCCCGGAGCACCTTGTCGATTCCATCTTGGTAGATAGTCCTCATGCCTTCACTCACGGCGGTGCGCCTGATATCTCCAGTGGGGGCTTCGTTGAACGTCAACTCGCGGATCTTCGAAGACATCAACATGAGCTCGAAGGCCGCTATCCGGCCGCGGTATCCCTTGCCCCCGCAAGCCTTGCAGCCTCTTCCTTTCAGGAAATTGGCCTTTGCCGCCATTTCGGGTGTTATTCCGGCCTGCTGAAGGGCTGTGTCCCCGGGGGAATACGGCTCCTTGCATTTTTGGCAAATCAGGCGAACCAGCCGTTGTCCCATGATGGCCACGACACTACTGGATACCAGATAGGCGGGCACCCCCATGTCGATCAAACGTGTAATAGCACCGGGCGCATCGTTCGTGTGCAGTGTACTGAAAACCAAGTGTCCCGTCAGAGAGGCCTGGATTCCCATCTGGGCAGTCTCAAGGTCACGCATCTCTCCCACCAAAATGATGTTCGGCGCCTGACGCAGCATCGAGCGGATCACCCGGGCGAAATCCAGACCAATCTCGTGCCGAATCTCCACTTGGTTAATCCCCGCAAGGTAGTACTCAACGGGGTCCTCCGCGGTGATGATCTTGCGGTCCGGCGTGTTCAAGTCGTTCAGGGCGGCGTAAAGAGAGGTCGTCTTGCCCGACCCGGTTGGCCCCGTCACCAGGATGATCCCGTTGGGTCTCCGAATCAGGCTGGTGAACTTCTGAAAGTCCTCATCGCAAAAACCGAGCTGCCGCAGTCCGACCTTGATGCTCTCTTTGTCGAGAATTCGCATCACCACCGACTGCCCATGATTGGTGGGGATGACACTCACCCGAAGGTCGTAATCCTTGTCCCCCACCGAGGCCTTGATTCGGCCGTCTTGCGGGCGCCGGCGCTCGGCGATGTCTAATCTGGCTAGGATTTTGACACGGGACAACAGCGCCCCCAACAACCTGCGGGGGGGGCTGTC
>JBDRTC010001300.1:0-4925 GCA_043824335.1 Planctomycetota bacterium
CTTCTCGCTCGAATTTATTCCGATTTTCTCTACTACATCCTGTGCAAGCACGCACATGCTAGCACAGAATAAGCAATTCACGAAAATACTGCGTCGAATTAACGGCCGGGTGAACACCCCTGTCGCTAGCAGCGATCGCACATCATATTGACACGTCTTGCCTGCTAGCTTCAGGATATTGTGCCTGAGAAGTGCGGAAAGTGAGATGCATTGGTCCGTCTTGGATGGTGTCACGGGCCGCTTGCGATGCCCAGCACAGGACTTTGTCAATGGTCCGAACCTGGTGGCGGACGTTGTTCTCTCGTAGATGTTGGCTCAGTCCGGCTCGACCGAGTTCGATCAGCTTGGCGGGCGAGTCACATCGGCGCGCGATGGCCAGCGCCGTCTGGCGCTCAAAGAGACGATCGAACAGATTAGCATAGCCGGGCATCGCCAGATGCAAGTGCTCGCGAATCTGGCAGGCCATGACGGCCCCGGTGCGTCCTTCTTCTTTTGGGGCCCGACTCCAGACGTTTGCTGGTACGCCGAGACTTGTTGCCCCTCAATCGAATAGTTAGAATCGGGCGATCCAAGCCACGGAAATTGGAGATCGCAGTTAATGGCGGTTCTTCTCGACCAGTTCGTCGAAACGCTCTCCCAAAGCGGCCTGATGACGGCTGGCGAGGTGCAGGCGCTTCTCGATGGGCTCGGGGCGGACGAGAAGCCTAAAACCGGCGAGGAACTGGCCAAGCTTCTCGTCCGGCACGGCCAGCTCACCAGGTTCCAGGCCCAGTGCATCTACCAGGGCAAGACGAAGGGCCTTGTCTTCGACGAGTACACCGTGCTGGACAAAATCGGCCAGGGCGGGATGGGCATCGTGCTGAAAGCGCAACACCGACGCATGAAGCGTTTGGTGGCCGTGAAGATGCTTCCTTCGGCCGCCTTGAAGAACAAGGAGGCGGTCAAGCGGTTCTACCGCGAGGTGGAAGCGGCCGCGCGCCTCACCCATCCCAACATCGTCACGGCCTACGACGCGCGAGAGCAAGCCGGTACACACTACCTGGTGATGGAGTACGTCGAAGGCAAGGATTTGGCCGAACTTGTTGCCGAGCGAGGACCGCTGCCGGTCGCGCAGGCGGTGAGTTGTGTCATCCAGACCGCACAGGGTTTGGAGTACGCCCACAAGCAGGGCATCATTCATCGGGACATCAAGCCCAGCAATTTGCTGCTGGACCGGGACGGCGCGGTCAAGATCCTCGATATGGGGCTCGCCCGGATATTCGAGGGCGATGGCGCCACCGATCCTGACCGTCTTACGGGCAGCGGGCAGGTGATGGGAACTTGCGACTACATGGCCCCCGAGCAGGCGGAAGACACCCACGGCGCCGACCATCGGGCCGACATCTATTCACTAGGCTGCACGCTCTAACCGGCGGGACGCTGACCAACCAGGGCATCCTGCGCAAGTCTGCCGGCAGTGGCGATTCTCGGATTAGCGCTGCCCTAAGGGCCGCCCTGGCTGACTGCAAGATCGAAACCGATCCCGAAGCTTGGGTACGCTTTCCCCAAGCTCTGACCTACGATGATGGAGACACTCAAGCGGAGGTCGACTCGACAACAGGAGAGACGTCATGAGTACTATTCGCAACGATTGGATGGCGATCGTGGCGGTCATCACGGCAACGATCGGCAGCTTGGCCGTTGGTTCAACGTCGCACGGGGCGGAATTCTGCGTGGCCCCGGGCGGCAACGACGGGAATCCCGGGACCAAGGAGCAACCATTGGCTACGCTCGAAGCGGCGCGGGATGCCGCCCGGCAGGCCCACGACGGACCGCACCGCATCGTCGTGATGCCGGGGGACTATTTCCTTGCTCGCACATTCGAGTTGGACGCGCGGGACAACGGCTTGACCATCGAAGCAGATGAATCCGGCAACGTCACGATCTACGGCGGTCCGCTTGTCACCGGCTGGCGTCGCGACGGTGACCGGTTCTGGTGTGCCGATGTCGTGGGAGTCAAAGAAGGACAGCGGGACTTCCGGGCATTGGTCGTCAATGGCCGTATGCCGCAACGGGCACGCTTGCCGGAATCCGATACGTTCGCGCACAACAGCTCGTTCGACGTTCGCTGGATGACGACGGCCGGGGGCGGCTGGCAGCGTAAGCCCACACAGGAAGAGCTCACCACGATGGTCTACGACCCCAAGGACATCCCGGCAACGCTGGATGTCAAGAACGCCGAGGTCCGCGTGTACCATATGTGGGACGAGTCGCTGCTTGCCGTGGCACGCAACGACACGCAGCGGCACACGCTGGTTTTCTCCACTCCGGCCGGCCATCCGCCCGGAGCGTTCCGGGTGAAGAAGTACGTGGTCTGGAACACTCGTGAAGGCATGACCCACGCGGGACAATGGTATCTGGATCGTACGGCCGGAAGAATTGTGTACTGGCCGTTGCCCGACGAGGACATGGCGCAGGCCAAGGTCGTCGCGCCCTCGCTGGAAAGAATCATCCAAGTTGCGGGAACCAGCAAGAAACCGGTCGAAAGGATTACGATCGGACGGCTCACACTCCAAGGCACGACAACGCCACTGAAGTCCGGCGGGTTCGGCGCGGGGGCGTTCGATGGTGCCCTACGCATGGATTGGGCCCGGCAGTGCGTGCTGGAAGGGCTCGAAATCGGCAACGTCGGCGGCCAGGGTATCTGGTCGCGGCTTCTGAGCGACTGCCGCATCGTTGACTGCCACATCCATCACACGGGAGCTTGTGGTCTCAAGACCGATGGTTCGGGCACACTCGTCGCACGCAATCACATCCACCACATCGGCGTGGCCTATCCAAGCGCGATCGCCTTGTGGGGAAGCGGCCGCTACGAAAAGGGCCTGCACATCCATCGCAACCAGATCCACGACACCCCCTACACGGGGATCAGTTGTGATGGTGACCACCATCGGATCGAGGAGAATCTCATCTACCGTGTGATGCGAGAGATGCACGACGGCGGCGCGATCTACTGCTCCGGCGGCAAGCATCTCGTCTTGCGCGGCAACATGGCACGCGACATCGTGAAGATTGGAGAGGGGTACGGAGCGTCCGCCTATTACTTGGACGAGCAATGTGAGAACTGTATTGTCGAACGGAACGTGTCGGTGGGCGTTCCGTGGCCGACTCACAACCACATGGCCCGCGACAACATCATCCGGGATAACGTGTTCATCACCGAAGGTGACATGACGCTCTCGTTTTCCAGGTCGGCAGGCTACACCTTTCGAGGCAATACGCTGTTGGTGCCGGGGAAAGTCATCATTAACCAACCCGGCGCCGTGACGGTCTGGGAAGACAACGTGATCTTCCGCGGCGGCTTGGCCAAAGACGGCACTCCACAACCTTTCACGATTGACGATGCGATGCCGCCGGTCCCAGCCCCGAAGCGCAAGTCATGGGCCGCGTCCGTGACGCGTGCCGCGCAGCCGCCAACGATTGACGGCGGTATCACCTCGGACGAATGGTCCGGCAGTGATATCGGACTGGACCGCGATCCCTCGCGGCAACGGGCGAGTGGTCCTCCGGCGTATGTCGAACTGGCCTACGACGACCAATTCCTCTACGTGGGACTAACCGTTGTTGCCCGCGAACCGAAGAATCTGCGTAAGGGGGCGACCTGGGGCGAGGACGATGGGGCCGAGGTGTGCATTGCCGGAAAGACGCCGGACGGCGAGTCGGCGACGTTCGTCGTCCGCGGTTATACCGGCGGGGCGTCCCAGAGCGTGACCGACGCGGGTGCGGCCGCGGAAGCCGCCGAACGCCTCGGAAACGGAGTCCGGTTCGCTGCCAAGGTCTGGACGCAGCGGGGCGGAGGCGGCTGGAGCGGTGAATGGGCCATTCCCCTGAACGCAATGGGACTCAAGCCCACGCCGGGGACGAAGGTCGCTTTCAACATCGGCGTCTTTCGCAGCGAGTGCATAGAGTGGGTCTGCTGGGAGGGCACCCTGGCGGAGACGTGGCGCCTCGACCAAGGTGGCATTTTGCAGTTCAAGTAGGAAAGCGTAAAAGGCCCAGGGCACGTTCAGCTTACCGCGAAACAACGTCAGGACGGTCGGTCCGTGCATCGTGAAAGGAACCCGCGAATGCAGTATCAAGACAGAATCCGATTGATCATCTGTTGCTTCGTCCCGTTCCTCACGACCGGTGAGGCCGACGGGGATGGGCTGTTTCAGGTGCAGTTGGCCGTGAGTCAAGACGGCATCCACTTCGAGCGATACCGGAGACCGTACCTGAAGGCGGGCCTCATCCGTGACCGCCGGGGCGTCGAGGGCGAGTTGGACTGCGGTCTCGTGAACATGGGAGTCGGCATGGTCCGACGTGGCGACGAATTGTACCAGTACTACGTTGGTTGCCGCCGCACACACATCGATCCGCGTGCGGCGCAGGCCAGAGGCATCCGCGGCGAATCCGTGTTCCGCGCGGTACAGCGGCTCGATGGCTTTGTGTCGGCCGACGCCGGTCCGGAGGGAGGCGAGATCATCACGCCGCCAATCCTCTTCACCGGTAGTCGCCTGGTCCTCAACGCCGACTGCAGTGGGCTGGGAGAGATTTGGGTGGAATTGCAGGACCGCGAGGGGCACCCGCTGCCAGGCCGATCCGTTGACGATGCCGTCTCTGTTGACCGCAACGGCACGGCGCAGGAAGTCTGGTGGAAGTCGGGGCCGGACGTGGCCGCAGCCGCCGGAAAGCCGGTCCGCTTGCGGATCAGAATGCGCTCGGCGAAGCTGTACGCGTTCCAGTTCCTGCGTTCTTTTTCGTCTAGCGAATGAAAGACCCCTGCGCTGGTCCACGGAGTTTTGGCCCCCGCGATGGAAAGGGATTTGCGGATAGAATCAGCGCGTGGGACCAAAGACTGAGCCGACATAGCGACCCTTCGAGAATACGGACTTCACGCTCGGCCA
>JBDRTC010001301.1:0-2761 GCA_043824335.1 Planctomycetota bacterium
CGAGTTGGATGTAAGGCGTGAGCATGTAGTCGGCGTCGCGCGTCGTGGCAAAGCCGCCGTAGGGCCCTTTGCCGGCGACGTTGGGCGTGCGCCCGGCCATCATCCCGGCCCAGTCGATCGCCCAGCAGACGAGAATGCCGTTCTGGTAAGGGCCGTTGTGGAACTGGTCGGGCGGCGCCACCTCGGGAACGATGCACCGCAGCGACGGTGGCGTCTGGGTGGCGGTCCACCATTGGGTCCACCCCATGTACGACAGGCCGTAGGTCCCCACGCGCCCGCTGGACCACGGCTGGCGGGCGATCCACTCAACCAGGTCATATCCGTCGGTCTTGTGCAGAGGCGAAAACGGATCCCAATCGCCTTCCGATTCAAACCGGCCCCGGCTGTCGGAATTCACCACCACGTAGCCCCGCTCGGCAAACCACTTCGCCCGGGTCGCCAGGCCGGTTTTGTTGTAGGGCGTCTGGCAGAGCACGGCCGGAAATCGGCCCTCGGCATCCGGGCGAAAGATGTCGACGACCAGTCGCGCCCCGTCGCGCATGGCGACTTTCTCATCGCGGGCCTCGGCGACCGCGTAGTCGGCCGCCGAGTACTTGCCCGCCTCGGGCGGCTGTCCCAACGCCGCTTCAACGCCCGCCACAACGACAACGAGAGCCCAAGCATAACCAAGTCGAATCGCGTGCATCGGTGCATCTCCCGGAACTTGCTACTGTACTACTAATCTCGAATATCGTTAAGTTTTTCACAAAGATCCCTGGTCAGCCGGGCATAACACATTGCTTCCAATGGTCTTAGGGTTCGGGGTTCGGGGTTCAGGGTTCAGGGTTCAGAATCTCGGGACAAACGTTGAATCCAAGTGCTGAACCTTGAACCCCGAACCCCGAACCCTCTTCCTTTGGGTGCGGCTCTGCCGCGCCAGGCACATCCGTTGACAAAGCCAAGGGAGGGGCCATCAGATAACCTGGTGATATTCGGTCAGACAGCCATCCACGTAGAAAAACGCAACCTCGACGCCTTCCGGCAGTTTGATCGGGCCGACGACGCAGTCCTTGCCCTTGATTTCCTCGTGGAGATTACCCACTCGGAAGGCCACGTGCGGCTGAGAGAGGACCGGCTCGGTGATGGGCGTGTCGGGCTCGAAGAAGATGTACTCGATGCGTCCGGGCGTGGAGTCGGGATCGGTGGCCCAGCAGTGGATGCTCTCGTAGTAAACCATCTCGGGCGTCTTCTCGCCGACGGGGATGCCAATGTGATGAAACTCTCTCACGGCAAGCTCCTTTCGCGTGTTCGGGGGCCCGGGGGACGTCGACAAGGCGGCACGTTTCTTCGCGCGCACCGTCACCGGCTGATCAAACGTTGGGCATTCTACCAGATCGCGCGCGGAAGAGCAGCCCCGTGGTCGTCAATTCTCCCAGTCGCCCAGCGCGGTCCAGAGCGGCGTGCCGGAGATGGTCTGGGTATCGTAATCGTCGCGGTCCTCGGCGATCGCCTGGCCGACGGCGAAGTACCAGGCCTTCGTGTCGAAGCCGCCGCCGTAGAGCCAGCCCAACTGGTCGTCGCCCTCGAAGAAGTCGTCTGCGGCAGAATCGTACAGTGTTGCGACATCATTGTCACCCGCGTTGGCGTAGGCCTGCACCTGGGCGAACGACTTGGCGCGAGAGTAGTCGTTCGTGCTGTAGAGTGTGGCCCAGTCGGGGGAGGATGTCTCCTTCGAAATGAAGTTGTCCGCGGCACCCGCTTTGCCGTACAGTTGGGCGACGTCGGCGTCACCGGCATTGGCGTAGGCGTAGACGTAACGGAACGACTTGGCGCGAGCGTAGTCGTTCGTGCTTTGGAGTGTCGCCTGGTTGGCTGTCTCGTTCGACTTGAACCTGTCGACGGCACCCGCTTCGCCGTACAGTTCGGCGATGTCGGCGCCGCCATTTTCCGCGTAGGCGTGCAACCAGCGGACGTTGCTGGCCGTGATCTTGTAGGCGTCTTCCATCTGGAACGTGGCCACCGTCGCCCACGCCTTGAACCGGTCGAGCCCGGGGGAGTCATCCAGCAAGGCCTCGTCAACGCCGGCGGCTTGAGCGTTGACGACCACGTCGCCGCCGAAGTCCCAATTGAGGGAGTCGACGTCGAACCTGTCGGTGTCGGTCGAGCCGGTGAGCGTGATCACGGGCGCGCCGTTGACGCTCACGCTCCCCGCGAGCACGGCGTTGACTCTCACTTCCACCTGGTCGCCGTTGCGGGTGACAAGAAACGTGTCCGGGCTGCCGTCCGGCGTGGTGGTCACGTTCAGGGCGACGGCCTCGAACTCAAATACGTAGTCGTCGCCGCCCGTCCCGTCACCGTTGCCATCCAGCAGTGTCCAGAACGGGTCAGACAATCCGGAGAATGGTGGCCCGCCAACGCCGGTAAATCGGTAATTGCCCTCAGGAAGCGAGTTGTAGGTGAACTCCAGGGAGTTGGTGCCGATCATGTAATCGGTCACAAGCGTCAAGGGCACGATGGTATCGTCCGGGGTGTCGAACTCGCCGTCGGCACCGTCCTCGCGGAGTTCCCAGTTCAAGAGCTGGCCAGTTTGGAAGTTTTCAGCTTCGATCGTACCCTTCTGGAACACGTTGGCGAGTTCGACAAACAGTCGGGTGCGGCCGACGCGGGTAAGCCCCTCGATCCGCGGCGGGGGGAGCGTGCCGTTGACGGCCGTGTCCGAGTTGACCCGCCCGCTTCCCAACAGGCCCTCGTAGCCGGGGTTCAAGGCGTCGATGTTGTCGGC
>JBDRTC010001302.1:0-3916 GCA_043824335.1 Planctomycetota bacterium
CTCGTCGTCACCAGCGTCTGCCTCTTGCCATCCCGCGTGCTGTTCTTTTGCGGCTCGTTGGATCATACCGTCCGCCTCTGGGACAGCGAAACCGGCGCCGAGGTCCGCTGTTTCCGCGGACACGAGTCGGCCGTGAACGCCGCGGCCTATTCGCCCGACGGGCACAAGATCGTGAGCGGGTCGAAAGACCATACGGTGCGCGTGTGGGACGCTGAAACCGGGGCCCAGCTCGCCTGCTTTTCCGGCCACGCCAACGACGTGACCGCCGTGGCCTTCTCGCCCGACGGCTGGCGGGTCGCCAGCGGGGCCAAGGATCACTTGGTGCGCGTGTGGGACGCGGCCGACGGCGCCGAGCTGAGTTGCCTCCGCGGGCACGACCGCGACGTAACCAGCCTGGCCTTCTCGCCCGACGGCCGCAAGATCGTCACCGGCTCGCTGGATCACACCGTGCGGGTGTGGGACGCGGAAACCGGCGTCGAGCTCCGCTGCCTCCGAGGACACGCCCGCGACGTGACCAGCGTCGATTGGTCGAGCGACGGGCGCCAGCTCCTCAGCGGTTCCTGGGACGAGGCCGTGCGCGTGTGGGACGCCGACAGCGCGGCCGAGATTCGCTCGCTCCGCGGACACACCGATTGGGTCCGCTCGCTCACGCTCTCGCCCGACGGGCGGCAACTCGTCAGCGGGTCGGTCGACCGAGCCCTGCGGGTGTGGGACTCGCAAAGCGGGGTCCAGCTTTTCTGTCTCACCGGGCACACGAGGGACGTCGTCACCGCGGCCTTTTCTCCCAACGGACGGCAAATCGCCAGCGGGTCTTTCGACAAGACGGTACGCCTGTGGGAGGCGCAAACGGGAGCCGAGTTTCGCTGCCTCCGGGGGCATCGGTCCTCGGTGTACAGCGTCGTCTATTCGCCCGACGGGCGCCGCGTCGCCAGCGGCTCTCTCGATCAAACCGTGCGGGTGTGGGACGCCGAAACGGGCGACGTGATCCATTGCCTCCACGGGCACGACTATTGGGTGCTCAAGGTGGTGTATACCCCCGACGGCCGCCGCATCGTCAGCGCTGCGTTGGATCAGACGCTGCGCGTCTGGGACGCGGAAACCGGCGACGAGCTCCACTGCCTCCGCGGACACGAAATGGACGTCACCAGCGTGGCCTGCTCCCCCGACGGCCGCCGGATCGCCAGCGGCTCTCTGGACCAGACGGTGCGGATTTGGGACGCGCGGCGCGGCGCGGAACTCCGCACTCTACGCGGGCACACGCGGGGCGTGACGGGCGTGGCCTTTTCGCCCGACGGGGAAAGGGTCGCCAGTGTCTCGTTCGACAACACGGTACGCGTCTGGAACGCCGAGACGGCCGAGTGCCTGGAGGTGATCCAGGGGCAAGGCGACGTCGAGGCGATCGCCCGGGAAGCCTCGCTTTCCGTTTGGCGGGCGCTGGCTCGCGGATCGGAAACGGTGATTGAAGCGGCCGCGGCGACGGGGCCCGTCGCAAAATTCCCCGAGGCGCTGGAACACCTCATCGCGCATCCCGGCGGACGCACCTGGGCCGGGGCAAGCGCGAACCACGTTCACCTCATCACGCTCGAAGGCCCCCCCGATCCGCCCGACGGCTCGAACCCGGCGTAGCCCCCCGATTGGCGCGGCTGGAGAAAGACAATCGTGGTATAATGGGAGACGGTGTGACTATCGCATCGCTGTCTGCCGAGGGGCCCTGCAATCCGGTTCCGGAAGGAGTGTGCTGTGGCCCGGTCCGAGCGGGAAGGGCGATTCGACGGGCTTCGACCGTCCGGCGAGCCTTGGTTTGCGGGGAGTCCCCCTGCTCTGGAGCCGGAGGTCCGCAGCGAGCCGCCGCCGCGGCTCCCTGGGGCGGCTTCGGTCGCCGGTCCGCCGTCTCAAGAGCCGAGCCCTGAACTCTTTGCCTTCGCCGGCGACGATCACTGGGAACCGTTGCCGGCCGGCGCCGGTTCTCTCCGCACGATCGTTTCCGGATTGGCCTCCATGCTGATCCATTTGGTCGGGCTGATTGCCCTGGGTCTATTGATCACCGCAGAAGTCGACGAGATCCCGCCGCTCAGCCCGTTGATAGTCTCCCGCGTGTTGGAGGACGAGCGGGAGCTGGAGACCGTGTTCCTCGACGAGCAGATTACGCCCGGCACCCACCTGACGAGCCCTGCCACAACCTTCCCCGTGCCCTCCTCGCAGCCCTGGGCGCCGGACGACGTCCGCCTGCCACAGCTAACCGAGTCGCCTGACATTGCGCTGGATTGGCCCAAGGACCACGAGCCCGGCATCGAGGATCTGCTTGCGCGGGTGCGGCGGGCAACGACCGGCACGGCCGAAGCCGTCGACGGCTACGAGCAGGCCCTCGACCGCATCACCCAGGAACTCCTCGAGTTGCTGGCCAAGCGAAAGGTGCTCCTCATCTGGTGCTTCGACCAATCGGGGAGCATGAAAGACGACCAGCAGGAGATTCGCGCCCGGCTCGAGCGCGTCTACGCCGAACTGGGCATGACGGGCGCCGCTTCGGACAACGCGCTTTTGACGGCGGTCGCCAGCTACGGAAGGGACGCCCTCTCGCACACGGACCGGCCGACCGCCGATCTGGAGGTGATCCGCGAGGCGATCGACGCGGTGCCGGTCGATCCGTCGGGCGAGGAAATGACGCTCGGCGCGGTCATCCGCACGCTGACCACGTGGCAGGAGTTCGCCAAGCGTCAAGGCCGGCAGATGGCGATGATCCTCGTGACCGATGAGTCGGGGAACCGCGAGGAGAACGATACCTACCTGGAGGCCGCGATCGGCCAGGCCCTGGCCGCCCGCTCGAAAGTCTATGTCTTGGGGCGCGAGGCCGTGTTCGGGTATCCCTATGCCCACATTCGCTGGGTGCATCCTGAGACCAAGCGTGTCCACGAGCTGCCCGTAGACCGAGGCCCCGAGACGGCCTTCACCGAGGTGCTTAAGAGCGAAGGGTTCGAGCCGCGACGCGACGCGCATCCCAGCGGGTTCGGCCCCTACGCTCTGTCGCGCCTGGCGTGGCGCACCGGAGGCATCTTTTTCATGCTGCCCAGCGTCGAGTCGGACCTTATCGGCGGCGAAAAGCGGCGATATGCGTGGGAAAGAATGCAACCTTACCGGCCCGATCTGCGCTCGCGCGAAGAGATCTTGGCCGAGGCCCAGCGCCACCCGCTGCGCCCGCTGATCTGGAAGATCGTCGACGACCTCGATCCCCACCAACCAAAGGTGGCCCGGATGACTTCCATGCGCCGGGCGTTCTCCGCCGACCTCGGACAATTCCGGGCGCAGGTGCAGGAAGCCCGGTCGATGGCCAATCTCTATTTCGCCGGTTTAGAGCGGGCGATCCGCATGTTGGACGAGCAGGAACCGGCGCGCGACCGGGAGCCCTCGTTGCGTTGGCAGGCCAACTACGATCTCATTCGCGCCCAGGTGGTGGCGTATGCCGCACGGGTCCACCTCTACCGCACTGCGCTGGAGGAGGCGGCCAAGAAGCTGATCGTCACGCCGACGACCCAGGCGCCGAACAAGCAACTCGTGGCCTGGAGGATGCGCAAAGCCGACGGGCCGCCCGGCGATGAGGCCGTTACCGAGATGCTCGAGCGCTCCCGGGACTTGTACCTGGCCGTGATCGGGAACCACGCCGGCACGCCGTGGGCCGCGCGGGCCGAGTGGGAGCTGAACCGCGACTTCAACTACCCCTTGAGCGCTTCGCCGGAGCCGGAAGCCGGGGACGCCGACACGGGGCCTCGCTCTTCCGACGACGACGGCAGCGGATCGGGCGCCGGCTCCGCAAGCGGCGCATCCGGCTGGGGGCTCGCCTGGTACCGCGGCGTTGAGCTTGTCCCGGAATACGGCGTCCCAAGACCCCCGGCCCCTCCGGCGCCGGGTCCCGCGCGCCCGA
>JBDRTC010001303.1:0-4584 GCA_043824335.1 Planctomycetota bacterium
GGGGCGGGCTCCGCCGGCTTCGCTTCTTCAGGTTTCGCCGCCGGCTCGGGTTTCGGCTCGGCGGGCTTCTCTGCCGGGACCTCCGGCTTGGGCTCGGGTTTGGCGGGCGGGGTCTCTTTCGGGGCGGGCTTCGCTTCTTCAGGTTTCGCGGCCGGCTCGGGCTTGGGCTCGGCAGGCTTTTCTGCCGGGGCCTCGGGTTTGGCGGGGGGCGGCAGCACGGTGGTCGGCGTGACGATGCGGATTCGTTTTCCGAGATCGGGCCAAGTGCTTTGGATTTTTTCGATCGCCCCTTGGATATCTCCATGGAACGGGATCACCCGCATGGTCTCCGTGCCGCGGTCGCCGAGCAGCCCGAGCTTGGTTTCGCCCATCTTGATGAGCAGCTTGCGTATCCGCTCGTGCTGCTCGGGGCTCGCGCGGACGAAGAGTTGCTGCGTGATCGGGTCGGTGTCGACCTGGGGGGCGTTTTTGCGAAGAAGGCCCTCGTCGGGGAATTCGCTTCCGATGGCCATTTCGGCGGAGAGCGGATCGACGTACTGCAAGTCGTAGATTTCCAGATCAGACTCGTCGACGCGGAGCGTTTCGAGGGTCTCGCGAATCAACTCGTGATGATCGGACCGGGTGATGGCCACCAGTTGGTTGCTCCGCGGGTCGAGCGACAGGTCGGCCCGGGCGCCGCGCTTCTCCAGCATGCGGTTCAGGATCTCCATGGCGGAGGTCGTATCGATGTTCCGCATGGGGTAGAGCACGAGCGTGGTGTCGGCTTCCAGGAGGATTCCTTTCTCCACCTCCTTGATCAACTCTTCGATTTTCTCGTGCTTCAGCGGAGAGGCGACGGCGACGATGGAGTCGCTCGCCGGATCGGCGGAGAGCTGCACGGTCGGGTCCTGCTGAAAGAGCATCGTGAGCGAGCGGTAGACGTTGTTCACGTCGCCGGTTTCCACGCGGTGCATCTTGAGAATGGGCCGCTGTCCTTCGGCATCTTCACGGTCCATCTCGTCGAGGGTGGCCTTGATCTTGGCGTGATCTTCGGGAAGCGCGCCGGCCACGATGCTCTGGGTGTTGGGGTCCAGGGCGAGTCGTGCTCCGGGCACGAGCGTCTGGAGCACGCTCAGGGCTGCCGACGGGTCGGCGATGTTGAGCCGGTAGACGATGGAGGTCATTTCCTGCGTGCCTTCGAGGCCCTCGACGAACTGTTCGATCGTCTTGTTGATGGCCTCGTGGTGCTTGGCGTCGGTCCAGACGATGAGGCTGTTCCGCTCCGAGTCGACGACGAATTCGGCGTGATCCTTGAGCACGGGGTCGAGGACCTTGAGCAGGGACTCGGCGTCGCCGCTTTTGATCGGGTAGACCGAGATGATCCGATTGCCTTCGAGCCAACTGTCGGCCTCGAACTGCTCGACGGCGGCCCGGATGACCTCGTGGTCGTCGGGTCGCGCCCAGGCGACGAGCTTGCCCGGGTCGCTTCCTACGCCAAGCTTGGCATCGGGAACGGCCGCCTGGAGGATCTGGATCGCGTTGGCCGCGCCGGTGGCTTCGAGGTCGTAGACGACGACCCGCGGGGCCGTTTCGGGCGACTCCTCCTTCGACATCTCGGTGATGGCCTTTTCGATCACCTCGTGGTCGGCGGGCAGGGCCCAGGCGATCACCCGGCGAGGATCGGAGCCGACGGAGAACTGGGCCTCGGGCACGGCGGTTTCGAGGAACCCGATCGCGGTTTGGGCGTCGGTTCCTTCGAGCGTGTAGACGACGACCCTCGCGGCCAAGTCGTCGGGCCCGCGCTCGGCCATCTTTTCGAGAATCTCTTCGATGATCTCGTGGTCGGCGGGCCGTGCCCAGGCGATCAACTGGTGCGGCTCCGCTCCCATGGTGAGCCGGGCCCGGGGGACCATCGTCCTGAGAACCTGCATCGCCTCGATCATGCCGGCCGATCTGAGCGTATAGGCCACGGCCCTCGGCTCGGTCTCCGGCGGCGGCTCCCGGTCCATTTGTTCGAGGATCTGCTCGATTTTTTCGTGCTCGCTCGGCCGGGCGAAAGCGACCAACTGGTTCTCGTCGGCGCCCGGCGTGAGGGTGGCCTCGGGGACGGCGCTTCCCAGGGCCTGAATGGCGCCGGCGGCGGTGGCGAACTTCAGGCTGTAGACGACGGCCTGTCGGGCCAGCTCGGGCGTTTCCTTGAGCAGTCGCTCCACGAGGCCCTCAATCAGCTTGTGGTCTTTGGGGCGCGCCCAAACGACCAGTTGTGCCGAGTCGGCCGTCAGGGTGATGTTGGCTTCGGGAATCGCCTGCATGAGGAACCGAAGCGCGTAGATGGCCCTCCTCGTTTCCATGCCTTCCAACGGGTAGAGGGCCACCGTGGCGATCGAGCCGGGCGGTCCCTCGACGTCGATCTGCTCCAGGGCGTTCTTGATCCGCTCATGATCGTTGGGCCGGGCCCAGGCGATCACCTGGTTGGATTCGGTGTTGGTCGTGATCTGGGCGTCGGGGACGGCCTTCTGGAGGACCTCGACGGCGTTGGCTGCCGTCGCCCACTCAAGCCCGTAGACGACCGCCTTCGAGGCCGTTCCGGCCGGCTCCTCGACGTCGATCTCCTCGAGGATGCCGTCGATCATCTTGTGATCGGAGGGCCGTGCCCAGGCGGTCAGCCGTTGCGGGTCTTCGTTCGTGTTGAACTTGGCTTCGGGAATCGCGGTTTGGAGGACTTCCATGGCGGCGGCGGCCGTGATCGACTTCAGCCGGTACACGAGGGCTTTGGAGGCCGTTTCGGGCGACGGCTCCACGTCGATCTCTTCGAGCGTGCGCTGGATCACCTCGTGCTCTCTCGGCCGGGCCATGGCGATCAACTGCTGCGGGTCTTCGCCGACGCTGAAATCGGCCCCCCGCACGACCTCCTGGAGCACCTCGGTCGCCTTGTCGGCGGTCGTCCACTGGAGCGTGTAAACGACCGTTTTTTTGGCCAGCTCGGGCCGCTCCTTGAGCACTTGCTCGATCAACTCGGCGATTCGCTCATGCTCCTTCGGGCGCGCCCAGGCGATCAGTTGGGTCGAGTCGGTGTTGAGGGTCACGCTGGCTTCGGGAACCGAGCTCGCGATAAACGACATGGTATAATAGGCCCTCCTGGACTCCATGCCTTCCAGCGAATAGGCGACGACCTTGGTGACCGCGTCGGCCGGTCCTTCGATGTCGATCTCTTTGAGCGCGGTTTCGATCCTCTCGTGGTCTGAGGGGCGGGCCCAGGCGATCACCTGGTTCGACTCGGTGTTGGTCGTGATCTGGGCGTCGGGCACCGCCTGCTGGAGGACCTCCACGGCGTTGGCCGGCGTGATCCACTGAAGTCCGTACACGACCGCCGTGGAAGCCGATCCGGCCGGCTCCTGAACGTCGATCTCCTGGAGGATGCTCTCGATCATTTCGTGATCGGAGGGCCGGGCCCAGGCGATCAGCCGTTGCGGGTCTTCGCCCGTGTTGAAGTTGGCCTCGGGGACGACCGTTTGAAGCGTATCCATGGCGGCGGTCGCCGTGATCGACTTCAAGGTGTAGACGATCGCCCTGGGGGCCCTCTCGGGCGGCGTCCTTTGGCTCAACTGCTCGATGAGGATGCCGATCTGCTCGTGATCCTTGGGGCTCGCCCAGGCAACGACCTGGCCCGGATCGACGCCGGGCGTAAACCGGGCGTCGGGAACCGCGGTGGCGAGGAACTGAAACACGTAGGAGGCGATCCGGGGATCGAGCCTATCGAGCGTGTACACCTCGACGGTCGACATCGTTTCGGAGGGCGATTCGATGTCGATCTCTTCCAGAATGGCGGTGATCGTCTCGTGGTCCGAGCGACGGGCAAGCACGGTCAGTCGCTGCGCATCACTGGTGTCGGGCGTGAACGTCGCCCGAGGCACCGCCTGCTGGAGCACCTGCATGGCGCTGGCGGCGGTAATCGATTTTAGGCCGTAGACCACGGCCTTGGGCGCTTTCTCCGGCGGTGGCTCGGCGGTCAACTGTTCGATGAGGGTGGCGATCTCCTCGTGATCCTTCGGCGTCGCCCAGGCGACCAACTGGCCCGGCTCGGCGCCGGGCGTGAATCGGGCGCCGGGGACCGTGCTGGTCAGAAAGCTGAACACGTAGAAAGCCACGGTCGGACACACCCCTTCCAGCGTGTAGACCACCACCTTCGTGTCCCCCGCACCTTCCACGTCGATTTGCAGAAGGGTGCTCTCGATTCTCTTGTGATCGGAGGGCATCGCCCAGGCGATCAACTGATCGGGCTGCGAGCCCAGGCTGAGCTGGGCCTGCGGAACGACTTGGGTGAGGAACGTCATCGCACTGGTGGCGGTGAGGGATTCCAGCGTGTAGACGGCCGCCGTGCGGCCCATCTCCTGGTCGGTCGCCGCCGTGGCCAACTCTTCCACCACCTGGCGGATCGCCTCGTGATCGGCCGGACGCGCCCAAACGACCAACTGCTGCGGGTCGGTGCCCAGGCTCACCCGGGCCTGCGGAACCGTGGTGCTCAGAATCGTCATCGCGCTGGCGGCCGGCATCCCCTCGATCGTGTAGAGCTTCACCCGCGACGCCGTCTCGACCGAACCTTCC
>JBDRTC010001304.1:0-2362 GCA_043824335.1 Planctomycetota bacterium
TGCTGGCGGAGCTGATTGGACCCAGCGGCAAAGCTGACTTCGCTTCATTTGAGGCCGTCGTCCAGTTTGTCTTCCTTCAATTCGCCTACTGGCGGGAGTGGCGCTCACTTCAACCGCATTTTCGGATAGCTCTTGCTTGGGCGCACGCGTACCGGGTCTACGCGATAATGCGCCGCGTAGGTATCTCTGAAGATTGGATTGGAGACACATTCGGGAACCTGGCCACGGAGATCCCGCCTGAGCCACTAGGCGAGTGCGGCCTCGACCAGGACATCTGCCACCCATCAAACCTCACCTACGTCGGCGCATGCTTATCCGGGCTCGCATACGTGCTTCGCGGCGACGCCCATGAGATCCTAACTCCGTCGTTGCGCGAGCAATTCATCGACCGCGGGTTCCATGGTGAGCTGCATGGACTACGAATGCCCCGGCAAAAACTGCTCCGAGACGTGACTCGAGCCCAAAACGTGGTTGCCTCGTTCTTCGGTGCAGACCGGGAAATATGGCTGTCGCCGGTCTTGGGCGAGGAACTTTGCAAGCCGCTCGGTTCGTCGTTCTTGCAGGAATTCACTGAGGACGCCGTGACGAAGATGCTGGACGAACAGACCGCGCCTGATGACCGCGCGCTTGCCTGGCTCCGAGTGGCCCTCGTACTGGGAGACCTCCCGCCATACCCAACGGTGGCTGAGCAACTTCAAGAGGCCGCGGGGTCGACGGACTTCGGATCGCTTGCGCGGATCCGCGTCGACTATGGGCTCACAAGCATCAGCGCTGCGTCCCAGCAGGCAATTCACATGGCAGACCGCGGAGTACGCCACAAGCTCCGCAACGACTTGCTGGCCATCGTTGCTTTGGCCGTTGGGAAACCGGGTGGAGAACTCAAGTCCGCGAGCGCACGAAGCGTCCTCGGCACGACCTTCAACTTGGCGCGCGCCGCTCCAACCTTGCGTGAGCGCTGCGAGGAACTATCAGGCACTCTACGCAGTCTGGCGCAGCTTTGGACGGGTTTCCGGCCATTCGTCAAGGGCGTCGCTGAACGGCTTGCTACCGATCTCCCGATAGCGGAGGCCAAGTACTTCTGGGCGCTCAGCACCTACTGTCGTGCCGTCTGACCAAAGACCGTCACACATCGTCACCCGTTTGCAGGGGATCTTGTAGGGACCCCGCAGGAGTCGTCACGACGTCAGAGGAAACACCTCCTTCCCGTCTGTGGCCAATCGTAACCCACTCATCCGGGGACTCTATTCGACTAACGCAATCGTGCACACTGTCGGACAGAGCCACCGTCGGAAACTCGATCAAGGTCTTGCCGTCAACATGTACCAACAGAATACCTTCAGAATCGCAGCAGTAATCTTTGAACTTATCCAGGTCTCTCAAATGGTCCTCGCCAGCCGGGAACCGATCCCACTTTTGAAGTTCGTCGCATAGAATCCCTAGATACAGGATTGGATCATGGACAGCGGCCGGCTTGTCTGTGGGGGCATGGCGCTTGATCAAGTTGTGACTTGCCGCAGCGAAACAGGCCGGAACTATGTCCTTCTTGAAATACTCATCGAGGTCATACCCTTGGAATGGGCCGTCTCTATTCATGGCAACCGCCATCCAGTACCAATAGGATGAGTACATAAGCAGAAAAAGCCCGCTGCCTACTCCATGGTCGAGTGTTCCGTGGGACAGTCCGTCGTAGCCGGTTGTTGCCACATGATAGGCGTATTTCTCAACCTCGTGGACGAATCCGGGACGCTTGTTTCCTGAGAAACGCGCGAAGATGACGAACGCATCCAAGGACTGGATGCCGAGGTCAGAGCCCCACGGCAGGTGCCGTAGCCTGTCAAGCATCACTTCCGGGAAGTCTATGCTCGCGAAGCCGGGATTCCATTTGCGGCCGTGTAGTCTGTCCGCCAGGTTGTGCCTGATGGGCGCGGCCTCATCACAGAGCGTCAGAATGATCGACGTCGGGCTGAACATCCGGTCAACAGCCCTGAGTTCTTCCTTTGCGCGTCCTTGAAAGACATAGCCGACATCGTGGAGCAAACTGGCATACACCCAACGAAAGAGGAACCGCTCGACAAGGTCCTTTGAGTCTGGTTTCTCTCCAAGATGGGTGGCGATAGACTCCCGAATTGTGCGACACCAGAGAAACAAATACACGCCAAGGAGATACACATACAGTGTGTGTGCAGAATGATCCGTTTGTCGCCCATATGGAATCACTCGAAGAAGTTCACTGAGTTGTACTTGCTGCCGTAGGTCCTCGAGTTCTTCCATCTCGTACATGCCAAGTACTTGCCTCGAAACTGCGCTTGCATGCGCAAGCCGGAGAGAATCGGTCGTCGCGCCCAAGAAACTGCTGATTGAG